>NZ_CP015348.1:1937500-1957500 GCF_002109325.1 Sporosarcina ureae
TCCAGAGTCCCTGATTTCACACTGCCAAGAAAAGCCTCTAGCGAGGCGGGAGGTGCCTGTACCGCAAACCGACACAGGTAGGCGAGGAGAGAATCCTAAGGTGATCGAGAGAACTCTCGTTAAGGAACTCGGCAAAATGACCCCGTAACTTCGGGAGAAGGGGTGCTCTGGTAGGGTGAATAGCCCGAGAGAGCCGCAGTGAATAGGCCCAGGCGACTGTTTAGCAAAAACACAGGTCTCTGCAAAATCGTAAGATGACGTATAGGGGCTGACGCCTGCCCGGTGCTGGAAGGTTAAGAGGAGGGGTTAGCGCAAGCGAAGCTCTGAATTGAAGCCCCAGTAAACGGCGGCCGTAACTATAACGGTCCTAAGGTAGCGAAATTCCTTGTCGGGTAAGTTCCGACCCGCACGAAAGGCGTAACGATCTGGGCACTGTCTCAACGAGAGACTCGGTGAAATTATAATATGCGTGAAGATGCGCATTACCCGCGACAGGACGGAAAGACCCCGTGGAGCTTTACTGTAGCCTGATATTGAATTCCGGTGCAGCCTGTACAGGATAGGTAGGAGCCTAGGATTCCGGAGCGCTAGCTTCGGAGGAGGCATTGGTGGGATACTACCCTGGCTGTATTGGACTTCTAACCCTTGCCCGTGATCCGGGCAGGAGACAGTGTCAGGTGGGCAGTTTGACTGGGGCGGTCGCCTCCTAAAGAGTAACGGAGGCGCTCAAAGGTTCCCTCAGAATGGTTGGACATCATTCGTAGAGTGCAAAGGCATAAGGGAGCTTGACTGCGAGACCTACAAGTCGAGCAGGGTCGAAAGACGGACTTAGTGATCCGGTGGTTCCGCATGGAAGGGCCATCGCTCAACGGATAAAAGCTACCCCGGGGATAACAGGCTTATCTCCCCCAAGAGTCCACATCGACGGGGAGGTTTGGCACCTCGATGTCGGCTCGTCGCATCCTGGGGCTGTAGTCGGTCCCAAGGGTTGGGCTGTTCGCCCATTAAAGCGGCACGCGAGCTGGGTTCAGAACGTCGTGAGACAGTTCGGTCCCTATCCGTCGCGGGCGCAGGAAATTTGAGGAGAGCTGTCCTTAGTACGAGAGGACCGGGATGGACATACCGCTGGTGTACCAGTTGTCTTGCCAAAGGCATCGCTGGGTAGCTATGTATGGACGGGATAAATGCTGAAAGCATCTAAGCATGAAGCCCCCTTCAAGATGAGATTTCCCATTACGCAAGTAAGTAAGATCCCTCAAAGATGATGAGGTGGATAGGTCTGGGGTGTAAGTACGGCGACGTATGTAGCTGACAGATACTAATCGATCGAGGACTTAACCTATTTTAAAAAGTAGTTACTTGAACTACGCCAATGTCTTTTATTCAGTTTTGAGTGAACAAGCTTTACTCAAAGAGTCTAGTAACGATGGCGAAGAGGTCACACCCGTTCCCATACCGAACACGGAAGTTAAGCTCTTCAGCGCCGATGGTAGTTGGGGGTTTCCCCCTGTGAGAGTAGGACGTTGCTAGGCACGCGAAGCCATTCCCTTTGGGGAGTGGCTTTTTTGTGGTTTCAGGCAGGATAAGTCACCGTTAATGGATGGATGATTCCTTTATTTCTTGTGTACCATTCTATTTAATTATGATCAATCGTCCCCCGTAAGCGCTCTATCTACTGCGTTGACCGCTCTATTGGCGTTGCTGAGTGCTCTATTCCTCACTGTGACCGCTCTATCCAACACGCTCACCGCTCTATCTTCCCCCGCAACCGCTCATAGCCTTCAATACGTAGCTAATTTTCACCAATAAATATGTAGCCGATCAATCTTTCTCCATAAGCGCTCTATCCGCTGCGTTGACCGCTCTATTGGTGTCGTTGAGTGCTCTATGCGTCGCCGTGACCGCTCTATCCGGCGTGCTCACCGCTCTATCACCTCCCACAACCGCTCATAGCCCCCATTGCACCCATCACCCGTTTCCTATTTCCATATAATCTATCTTCCCCACAAACCCTCAATAAACCATATTAACCGCTCTAAAGCCCACGTTAATCACCTATCTGCAACCCGTCCACCCCTGAAACGAGTATCGATACTCTATTAGAAACGTCAATTCAAAACAGGATAGTGGGTTTCTGATGAATAATGGAGTAAAGTATATTAAAAGAAAAGAGGCGGTTTTGCATGACGACAGTTTATGATTTTACAGTGGAGACTACAGGCGGAGAACAGAAATCTCTAAAGGAATATGAAGGAAATCCAATGGTCATTGTCAATACTGCGAGCAAATGCGGTTTCACAAAACAATTTAAAGAACTACAACAACTATATGAAGAGTATAAAGATCAAGGACTGGTTATACTGGGTTTTCCATCGGATAACTTCAATAACCAAGAATTTGATGATATTGATGAGACAATGGAGTTTTGTCAAATAAATTATGGTGTGACCTTCCCAATGTTTGCAAAGGTAGATGTAAAAGGGGACGAAGCTGAACCTTTATTTACGTATCTTGCTGAGCAACAGAAGGGTGTGTTGACGGAAGGAATCAAATGGAACTTCACGAAGTTTTTAATTGATTCGAAGGGACAGGTTGTGGACCGTTTTGCACCTCAAACAAATCCATTAAAGATGCAAAAGTCACTTGATAAAATGTTCAGTGAGTAATAGGAATAGTGAATTTATAGATTTCTATCTTGACACGTTTCATTGTCGCTGATAACCTTTTAATAATCTGAATAGACAATAGTAATTTTAGGAGGCAGAAAGTTAATGTGGGAATCAAAGTTTTCTCGTGAAGGTCTGACGTTCGATGATGTATTATTGGTGCCGGCTGCATCTGATGTATTGCCAAAGGCTGTTTCGTTATCTGTGAACTTAACGGAAAGTATTAAGTTGAATATACCTATCATCAGTGCAGGTATGGATACAGTAACGGAATCTAAGATGGCCATATCTATGGCTCGTCAGGGTGGAATCGGTGTTATTCATAAAAACATGAGTATTGAGGAACAAGCTGAGGAAGTTGTTACAGTTAAACGTTCTGAGAATGGAGTTATTAAAAACCCGTTCTTCCTTACACCGGAACATCAAGTATTTGATGCAGAGCATTTAATGGGTAAATATCGTATCTCAGGTGTCCCAATCGTTAACAATATGGAAGAGAAGAAATTGGTTGGTATTTTGACGAACCGTGACCTGAGATTTATTCAGGACTATTCCATTATCATTGATGAAGTCATGACGAAAGAAAACTTGGTGACGGCTCCTGTAGGAACTAGACTTGAAGATGCTGAGAAGATGCTACAGCAATATAAAATTGAGAAGCTTCCGATCGTAGATGATAAAGGTATTCTCAACGGTTTAATTACAATTAAGGATATCGAGAAAGTTATTGAGTTCCCTAACGCAGCAAAAGATAAGGCTGGACGTTTGCTTGTAGGTGCGGCTGTTGGAGTCACGGCAGACACTTCTACGCGCATTGAGAAGCTTGTACAGGCAGAAGTCGACCTGATAGTCATTGATACGGCTCACGGTCATTCTAAGGGCGTTATTGACACAGTGAGAGAGATCCGCGGAAATTATCCGGACCTTGCGATCGTTGCAGGTAACGTAGCAACGGCAGAAGCGGCTGAAGCATTGTACGAAGCAGGTGCTGATGTAGTGAAGGTTGGTATTGGCCCTGGTTCTATTTGTACAACACGTGTAGTTGCGGGTGTTGGTGTACCACAAATTACGGCTATTTATGAGTGTGCAACTGTTGCGCGTAAATATGGTAAGACGATAATTGCAGACGGTGGAATTAAGTATTCTGGAGATATTGTCAAAGCATTGGCTGCTGGTGGACATGCAGTTATGCTTGGAAGCTTGCTCGCAGGTACTACAGAGAGCCCAGGAGAGTCAGAAATCTTCCAAGGACGTCGTTTTAAAGTATACCGTGGTATGGGTTCTGTTGCAGCGATGGAAAAAGGTTCAAAAGATCGCTACTTCCAAGAAGATGAAAAGAAATTGGTTCCGGAAGGCATTGAAGGTCGTATGCCATACAAAGGGCCTTTGTCCGACACAATTCATCAGCTTATAGGTGGTATTCGCGCAGGTATGGGATACTGCGGTTCGAAAGATCTTGAAGCACACCGTGAAAATGCACAGTTTATTCGTATGACAGGTGCTGGTTTACTAGAAAGTCATCCACACCAAGTACAGATTACAAAAGAAGCGCCAAACTATTCGGTGCGTTAATTTAACTATATTGAGGACAGCGGGGGAGATCTCTTGCTGTCCTTTTTTGTCGTTATGTCATGAATAATGGGGTATGAGGTAAAATAGGACGGCTTTTATAGGGGAATATGTGTTTTTTTGCTATAAGCGTACCTGATTTGCCGGGAATATGTTACACTGATTTTTGATATTGTGACTACGGGGGTAGGATGAGTGGAAAAAGTAACACAGAGATGGTTGGCGGCTTTTATGGTGCCAATGATGTTGTTGATGACGTTAGGTATACAGGGAACTGCAGTAGCAGAGGAAAATGAATCTTCATTGGACATCCGTGTAAACGGAGCTATTTTGATAGATGCAAATAGTGGCAAAGTATTATACGAAGAAAATTCGGATAAACCACTTGGTATTGCGAGTATGACGAAAATGATGACGGAATACTTGATGTTTGAAGCAATTGAAGATGGAACAATAACGTGGGATCAGGAATACAAGGTTACGGAGTATACGTATAAGGTTTCACAAGACCGTCGTTTAAGTAACGTACCACTTCGTCGTGATGGATCATATACGATTCGTGAACTATACGAAGCAGTAGCCATTTACTCAGCAAATGCAGCAACTATTGCAATTGCAGAGACGATTGCAGGATCTGAAGAAAAATTTGTCCATCTAATGAATGAAAAGGCTGAAGAACTTGGCTTGATTGATTATAAGTTTGTTAACTCTACAGGCCTTAACAATAGTGATTTGCAAGGGATGCATCCAAGTGAGTTTGGAGAGAAAGACGAGAATGTTATGCCAGCGCGTTCTGTTGCTAAATTAGCGTATCATTTATTAAAAGAATATCCTGAAGTCTTGGATACAACCAAAATTGCTAAGAAAACATTCCGTGAAGGAACAGATGATGCTATTGATATGGTCAACTGGAACTTCATGTTGCCAGGTCTGGTGTATGAATATGATGGCATTGATGGCTTGAAAACTGGAACTACAGAATTTGCAGGACATTGCTTTACTGGAACTGCAGTACGTGATGGTCGACGTGTTATTGCTATCGTAATGAATGCAGTCGATGAAAAAGGTGTGGGATCTTACGAAGCACGTTTTGATGCTACACGTAAGTTATTCGATTATGGCTTTAAAGAGTTTAGTGAAACGGAGCTACTTAAAGCAGGTCACCAGTTCAAGAAACAGAAAACGCTAGATGTTATAAAGGGTAAAGAGAAACAAGTAGCGATTGCGACAAATAAACCTATCAGTATGTTAATTCGCAATGATGAAGATCAAGACTATACAACTGAGCTTGTCTTGGATGAGAAACTTGTGAAGAATGGACAAATACAAGCACCAATTAAAAAAGGCACAGTGGTCGGTCATGTCAAGCTAGTGAAAAAAGATGGATCTGATTACGGATTTATTGATGGGAAAACAGTAGGCACGGAAGTTGTCACGACAGAAGAAGTAAAGAAAGCTGGTCGTTTCTCGTTAACGATGGGGGCAATCGGTCACTTCTTCTCTAGCGCGTGGAATAGTTCTACTGGTTTTGTAAAAGGTTTATTTAATTAATATAAATAGACAGTGCACCTACCTTGGTGTCACTGTCTTTTTTATATTCCATATATCTAATAGCTTTGAAATGGCTAGTATAATGTCTTCTTCAGATAGCCCACCGAAGCCGATGAGGAATGAAGGTGGAGCTTTGCTGGGCATTACTCTATACGTCTCCAGACCTCGTACCTTTATTCCCGCCTCGAGAGCTTGATGGATCAGCTCTTTTTCTGTTCTATCTGTTTGAATATGAAGCAAGACGTGCATACCCGCTTCATCGCCCGAGAATGAAATATTAGGCTCATACAATTTCAATAAATTCGTCAATTTATGCATTTTTCGCCGATAGATTTTACGCATACGGTTTAGGTGGCGCGAAAATTGTCCATCAGCCATAAAACGTGCCAAAATATGCTGATCCATACGTGGTACAGAAGAGGAGTAAGGGATAAAAGCCTGGCGATACGTTTCTAACAGCTGTGGTGGCAATACCATGTAGGCAATCCGCATGGACGGCATAAGTGATTTAGTGAACGTACTTAGATAAATGACATTTTCTCCTTTATCCATCCCTTGCAAAGAAGGGATTGGACGTCCACGGTAACGAAACTCACTGTCATAATCATCTTCAATGATAAAAAACTCTGAATCCGACGCAGCCCAGTTTAAAAGGGCAGTTCTGCGAGCGGCAGAGAGTACCGTGCCGGTCGGAAACTGATGGGAAGGGGTAACATATGCTACGGATGCATTAGAGCATTGTAGTGCCTTTACATCAAGACCTTCCTTGTCTACAGCGATAGGAATCGTCTGACGATAGTTCTCGGAAAAGACGTGTTTCGTCATCAAGTAACCCGGATCTTCAATTGCATAGCGTGCCTGTTTTCCCAGTATGCGGATGATCAAAGGTAAAAGCTGTTCTGTACCGGAACCAACGATAATTTGTTCAGGGGTACAGTCTACTCCTCGCGAGTGATATAAATATCGGGCAATTTCCTGACGTAACTCCATATCACCGTGTGGGTCTCCAAGTAATAATAGATGAGCTTGTGAAGTGTCCATAATATCACGTGCATATTTTCTCCACGCAATGAAAGGAAAGTGTTCGGTATCAATAGAACTCGGCGAAAGGTCGTATCGAATGGATTCTGTTAAAGGAACTGTAGTGATTTTCTCAGGTTTCACAGGCTGGACATAGGCGAGTTCCTCAATTGCTTGTACGAAATAGCCTTTTCGAGGTTCAGCCGCAATAAAACCTTCTGCTGTCAACTGATCATAAGCCATTTCGATGGTTGTTTGACTGACGCCAAGAAACTCTTCCAGTTGGCGTTTAGAAGGGAGCTTCATGCCAACCGGAAACTTACCGTCAATCATGTCTTGTTTAATTTGATTATATATTTGTTGATACAGGGGAGTATCAGAATTCTTTTGAAGCTCGATAAAAATCATATCCATAGTGATTCCTCTCATCTGACCATGTTGTTTAATATGTAACTGGCTATTTTAGTATGGTCAATTTAGAGTATACTGAAAATATTGAAAAGGGGGAAGGAAAATGAATTTTAATTATGGTGGCGTTATAATGGATGTAATCAATGCAGAGCAGGCAAAGGTGGCGGAAGCAGCCGGAGCTATTGCGGTTATGGCACTAGAGCGAGTACCTTCTGATATTCGAGCAGCAGGCGGTGTTGCACGTATGGCTGATCCACGAATTGTAGAAGAAGTGCAAAAGGCGGTATCCATTCCTGTGATGGCAAAAGCACGTATAGGGCATATTTCAGAAGCACGTGTACTGGAGGCATTGGGTGTCGATTTCATTGATGAAAGTGAAGTATTAACACCTGCAGATGACGAGTTTCACTTATTGAAAAGCGATTTCAGCGTACCATTTGTTTGTGGGGCACGAAACCTTGGAGAAGCAGCGCGACGTTTAGGTGAAGGGGCAAAAATGCTCCGCACAAAAGGGGAGCCGGGAACAGGCAATATCGTGGAAGCAGTGCGTCACTTGCGAATGATTAATGCTCAAGTAAGTAAAGTAGTACATATGAGCAAAGACGAATTAATGACGGAAGCCCGTAATCTTGGTGCTCCATATGAAATTCTGCTTGCTATTAAAGAGGCTGGTCGCTTGCCGGTAGTAAACTATTCCGCTGGAGGAGTAGCAACACCCGCTGATGCAGCTTTGATGATGGAGCTAGGAGCAGATGGTGTGTTTGTAGGTTCTGGTATCTTCAAATCTGAGAACCCTGAAGCATTTGCACGTGCTATCGTACAGGCGACGGCGAACTATCAGGATTATGAATTGATTGCCAAACTATCAAAAGATATTGGTACTCCAATGAAAGGCTTAGAAATTTCGAAGCTTGCCGAGAGTGAATTAATGGCTACTCGCAGTTCATAACAGATTATGAGACAAGGTAAGTAGATTGTAGTCAGTGGCTAAAGAACACTGGCGGGCTATGTCCAACCATGAGTCAGCTAGGAAGTACAGTAGTTGACTCATGAAATGGTCACCCACGCAGTAGAGTTTTTACTAACCAAGTAGAAGCATAATTACTGAGAGCACCTCAAAAAGGTAATATATTGTCATTAACGATATTTTCCATGCAATGACGTACCGTGTCCCTTGTCAATAGTCAGAAAATGTAGTATGGTATATCTAATTTCACATACATTACGATGATAGGAAGCAGTAGCAACTATGTTTTTTTTAGAGAGCCGGCGGGTGGTGAAAGCTGGTAAAAACCGTTGTGAATCCGTCCAGGAGTAGCAGAGCTGAATCAGTAGGTTTTGCCGGTCAGTTGAGCCGATATCTCAAACAAGTGGGCTGAGTCATCAGTCAATTTGGGTGGCAACGCGGGTAGTTCTCGTCCCTATTTTAGGGGATGGAGGGCTTTTTTTATTGTTTTTTTATCATTTGTGATGCAAATAAGAGGAGGCGGAACACGTGCTAGATAGTAAATTATTGCGTGCAAATTATGAGGAAGTAAAAGCAAAGCTCAGTAAACGTGGAGAAGATTTGACTGATTTTGAAAAGTTTGGTGGTCTCGATGAGAAGCGCCGCGAAATTTTATCTAAAGTAGAAGTGCTAAAAGCTGAGCGTAACGAAGTATCACAAAAGGTTGCACAAATGAAGCGTAATAAAGAAGATGCCGATGAAGTCATTGCAAAAATGAAAAAGGTCGGCGAGGAAATAAAAGCGTATGATCAAGAACTTTCTAAAGTAGAAGAAGAATTGAATTATGTGCTTATGCGTATCCCAAATATTCCACATGATAGTGTACCGGTAGGAGACAGTGAAGATGACAACGTAGAAATCCGTACATGGGGTGAGTTACCAGCGTTCGATTTTGAACCGAAGCCACATTGGGAGATTGGGACAGATCTTCAGTTGCTAGATTTTGAACGTGCAGCAAAAGTAACAGGAAGCCGATTCGTATTTTATCGCGGACTGGGTGCACGACTTGAACGGGCATTGATCAACTTCATGCTGGATCTCCATCAAGAGGAACATGGCTATGAAGAAATGTTGCCACCGTATTTAGTAAACCGTACAAGTTTAACTGGTACTGGGCAACTACCGAAGTTTGAAGAAGATGCGTTCCTAATCGAAGAAGAGGACTACTTCTTAATTCCGACGTCTGAAGTTCCGGTAACTAATTTCTATCGCGATGAAATTTTAGATGGTGCAAAGTTGCCAATTGCTTTCACAGCATATAGCACGAACTTCCGCTCTGAAGCAGGATCTGCAGGTCGTGATACACGAGGATTAATTCGTCAGCATCAGTTTAATAAAGTAGAGTTAGTTCGTTTTGTGAAACCTGAAGATTCTTATGACGAGTTGGAGAAATTGACCGGACATGCAGAGAAAGTATTGCAGTTGTTGAAACTGCCTTACCGTGCTCTTAAGATGTGTACAGCCGATCTAGGTTTCACAGCCGCTAAGAAGTATGATTTAGAAGTATGGATTCCAACGCAGAATGTTTATCGTGAGATTTCTTCATGTTCAAACTTTGAAGATTTCCAAGCACGTCGAGCACATATCCGTTTCCGTCGTGAACCAGGGGCGAAGCCTGAGTATGTGCACACATTGAACGGTAGTGGATTGGCTGTTGGTCGTACTGTAGCCGCTATTTTGGAGAATTATCAGCAAGCAGATGGTTCTGTTGTAATTCCTGAAGTACTACGTCCATATATGGGTGGCAAAGAAAAAATCGAAGCTCCTAAGTAAGTGAAAAAGCTATTTTGAACTGCGTTCCATAAATATGCTACTTCAAACAGTTTGTAATGAAAGAAGCCCGTGCTTACGAGTCTAACTCGAGGCGTTGGGCTTCTTTTTTTGCTGCTTTTCTTTTTCACGCAGTGATCGAAAGAACGTGGTGAGGAGTTGACCGCACTCTTCTCCAAGGACACCTTCGGCTACGATACATTCGTGGTTGAATCTAGGATCGTTGAGCAGATGATAAAAAGTGTGGACGCAACCACCTTTTGGGTCACGTGCGCCGTATACTACTCTTGGTATTCTGGATTGAAGTATGGCTCCTGCACACATGGGGCAGGGCTCGAGTGTAACGTATAGAGTGGTGTCTTCTAAGCGCCAGCTTCCTATACTTTCACAAGCTATTTGGATGGCTGAGAGTTCAGCGTGTGTAACAGCATTTTGTGTAGTTTCTCGTAAATTATGGGCTGCCGCGATTACTACTTCGTTATGTACAATGACTGCTCCAATGGGTACTTCGGCAAGAGCCGCAGCCTTTTCCGCTTCTTGTATTGCCAATCTCATGTAGTATTCATCATCTTTCATCGAGTCATCACTCCTTATCAACAGTCTATCACGCTAAATATCAAAATCAATTAGTGAAATGTTCCACGTGAAACAAGCGAGTAAAAGTTATTAAACAGCTCAATATAAGCTGCATTCTATACAGTAGTCTGTGGTAAAATGAGGTGGCAACGAATTGAAAGGGTGAGTGTTACATGTTTGTTCCGTTTATTGCGGTAGAAGGTCCGATTGGTGTAGGTAAGACTACGCTGACTGCAGCGATCGCTGACGCCTTTTCATATAATCAATTGAGAGAGATCAGTGGAGAGAATCCTTTTCTTAATAAGTTTTATCAAGATAAAGAAAAGTGGAGTTTCCAAACAGAGATGTTTTTCTTGTGTAATCGATATGAGCAATTAAAACAAATCAATAAAGAATACATATCGCAGGGGTTACCTGTGGTAGCAGATTATCATGTATTTAAAAATATGCTTTTTGCCCAGCGAACATTAGAGCCAAACGACTTTGTAAAGTATAAAGAAATCTATCACATTTTGACGAAAGATCTACCGATGCCGAATATTGTTGTTTCATTATCTGCATCCATTCCTACACTACTCAGCCGAATCGATGAGCGTGGTCGATCATATGAAGAAGATATGGATCCTGATTACTTACTTCAACTTTCCAATGATTATCGTACGTATTTGCCGGAATTTGAAGTGACATATCCTGATACGCAAGTTATCCATATAAATGGGGATGAAGTGGATTATGTCCGTAATAAAGAAGACTTGGATGCAATAATAAGTAAAGTACGTGAAGTGGTCCAGAAAGGTTTGAAGCTAAATGAAGTCACATAATATACCGGAGAATAGTGTGTTTGCAGTAGCAGGAATGGTTGGAGTAGGGAAGTCGACTATGGCACACGCTATAGCCAAACGACTAGGTTTTCAAGAGTCGTTGGAAAATGTAGCGCAAAATCCATACTTAGAAAGATTCTATAATGATTTTGAACGTTGGAGTTTTCATCTGCAAATTTTCTTTTTGGCGGAACGTTTTAAAGAGCAAAAGCATATTTTCGAAAGTGGCGGTGGTTTTGTACAAGATCGTTCCATTTATGAAGATGTGGGGATTTTTGCTAAGATGCATGCAGATGAAGGGACCATGGAACCGATTGATTATGAGACGTATATGAATTTGTACGAAGCGATGGTGATGACACCATACTTCCCACATCCAAATGCACTGATCTACTTGGAAGGACCATTACCCGTCATTCTAGATCGAATTGAAGAGCGGGGCAGGGATATGGAGCTGCAAACACCAAAAAGTTATTGGGAAGAGATGTATCGTCGCTATGAACAATGGATTGATTCATTTACTGCATGTCCAGTCATTCGATTAAATATTGAGGAATATGATTTGTTAGGAAATGAAGAGGATATTGAGTTAATTATTGAGAAGATTAGTAAAGAAATGAAAAAGACGACACCCCTTGTGTAAGGAGTGTCGTTTATTTATTAATGAACGGGGACTTCTGTGAAAAATTCCTTGTATAGTTCACGAAGGACAAGATTTTCATCCTTTTCTTGAATACCGAATACTAAACTTACCTCTGAAGAACCTTGATTGATCATTTCTATATTTGCACCTGTTCGTGCAATAGCAGACGCCGCACGTGCTGCCAATCCTCTTGCGTGGCGCATGCCTTCCCCTACGAGTACTACCATGGAATAATCACGCTGGAAATGTACATCGTCGGGACAGAGTTCTAGTTCGATACGCTTAACGATGCGTGCTTCTTTTTCAGGAGTTAAATGTTCATCACGAATAATGACAGACAGATTGTCTATTCCTGAAGGTGTATGTTCATACGGAATTTCTTCTTCTTCTAAAATTTGTAGTAAGTGACGTCCGAAACCGATTTCTAGATTCATCAAGTATTTAGCGACAAAGAGTGTGGAAAATCCTTTATCGGCAGCAATTCCAACTACCGATTGAAGATTATGATCACGGTCTCGCACAATCATCGTTCCGGGTGCACTTGGATTATTTGTGTTCTTAATACAAACAGGAATCTTGTAGCGGAATGCAGGTACTAATGCTTCTTCGTGAAATACAGAAAATCCGGCATATGCTAACTCGCGCATTTCTCGGTACGTCATCGCATCGATCGCACGTGGGTTTTCTATAACTGTTGGATTTGCTGAAAAAACGGAGTCTACATCAGTGAAGTTTTCATATAGCTCTGCATTCGTTGCGGCCGCCAGTAGTGCGCCTGTGATATCGGAACCACCACGGTTGAACGTACGCAATGTTCCGTCTTCCGTATAGCCAAAGAAGCCTGGGAATACAATGATTCCTTCTTTATCGCGTAATTTACAAAGTTTTTCATTGCCTTCCGGAAGCGCGCGTACACGTTCGGGACGGTGATTAACTAGTAATCCACCTTCACGAGGGTTTACATACTCTGCTTCTACACCGATATGACGGAAATAAGCTGCAATCATTTTAGCATTATTGTCTTCACCAGCGGCTTTCAAGCTATCCACGTATAGAACTTCATCCGATTGATCTTTATTAAGACGTCGAATGACATCTTGTTCAATGACTTGTGCAATTTCTTCATCTAAGCCAAGTCCATTCGCAATTTCCTTATAACGGTCCACAACCTTTTGTAGCGCGTCTGTTGTGTCTTCACCTGCAAGTGATGTTTCTGCTAAATCAATGAGCAAGTCTGTTACTTTAATGTCAGAGGAAAAACGTTTACCTGGTGCTGAGACTACGACAATCTTTCTTGATGGGTCGGATACGACAATGTCGACCACTTTACGAATTTGTTCTGCGGATGCGACGGATGTTCCGCCAAATTTACAAACTTTCATTATGTACCAGATCCTATCTACTTTGAGTTTATCTATCTATTTTTAGAAGATTCGTGAAAACAGGTTGTTATTAAAGGCAGAATTCTCTATAATTGTCCTTATACGAAGAACGATTGTTTTTTCATAGTGTACATATAGTTAGGAGAATCGTCAAATGAAAAATGAGAAAAATGAAATTAATATTGGCTTACTAGGTTATGGAGTAGTCGGAAGTGGTGTTGCAACAATTTTGCATAATCATCAAGATGACCTCCGACATAAACTTGGTGTTCCTGTATCCATCAAGAAAGTCCTTGTCAAAAACTTGGATAAGAAACGAAATGGCGTGATACCTAAAGAAATGTTCACTACATCACTTGATGAAGTGTTGAATGATCCTGAAATTGACTTGATTATTGAAGTGACAGGAGGTTCTTCTGAAGCAATTCGACGTTCACTTGAAGCTGGTAAGGGTGTTGTCACTGCAAACAAGGACGTCATGGCTGAATCTGGACCGGAATTATTGAAATTGGCAGATGAAAATAAATGCGACCTATTATATGAAGCGAGTGTAGGTGGCGGTATTCCATTAATTCGTACATTAGAAGATGGATTAGCGTCAGACCGCATCACCGCATTGACAGGAATCGTTAACGGTACGACTAACTTCATTCTAACAAAAATGAAGGATGAAAATAAGACCTATGAAGATGCATTAGCAGAAGCAACGGAACTAGGCTTCGCAGAGGCAGATCCTTCAGCTGACGTAGATGGTATTGATGCAGCACGTAAGATGGTAATTCTCGCGTCTTTATCCTTCTCCACAGAAGTGCATCTCGATGATGTATTTGTCCGTGGTATGAAGGAAATTGCAGACGGTGATCTTCAACTTGCGGAGCAGTTCGGTTATACAATCAAAATGACAGGATCAGCAAAGAAAGATGAAGAGGGAATTGAAGTGGCAGTTGAGCCGGTATTCGTTCATAACTCTCATCCGCTTGCTACAGTCAATAATGAATTCAACGCAGTGTATGTGTACAGTGATTCAGTAGGCGAGACAATGTTCTACGGACCTGGAGCCGGTTCATTACCTACAGCAACTTCCGTAACAGGTGACGTAGTGGCAGCTTGTCGCAATATTTTGCTAGGCGTGAATGGTAAGAGAATGCATGCGCCGCAATTTGAGCGCAAAGTAAAAACGGATGACCAGAAGTATGCCCGCTATTTCCACCGTATTACCGTACGTGATGAAGTAGGCGTGTTGACGGAATTGACATCTATTTATAGCCACCACAAAGCAAGTTTAGCAACAGTTGTCCAAGATTCCGATTTGCATAATGAAGGCGCGGATTTGATATTTATTACACATAAAATTTCACGCCAACAACATTTAGATATTTTAGCTGACTTAAAAGATACACCTGCGGTTATTGATATTTCTAGTCATTACCGGGTGGAAGGAGAATAAGGGATTATGAGAAGATGGAATGGTTTAATCGAAGAATATAAAGAATGGTTACCAGTGACAGAAAACACGCCTGCCTTAACATTGCAGGAAGGGAATACACCATTGATCCACCTTGAGAACTTATCAAAACAATGGGGAATTAATCTTTATGTGAAAACAGAAGGAACAAATCCAACTGGTTCATTTAAAGACCGAGGAATGGTAATGGCGGTTGCTAAAGCTAAAGAAGAGGGAAAAACGGCTTTAATTTGTGCTTCAACAGGTAACACGTCTGCTGCAGCTGCAGCTTACGGTGCACGTGCAGGTATGCGCACAATCGTTGTTATTCCGGAAGGTCGTATCGCACTTGGTAAACTGGCACAAGCAAAAATGTATGGAGCAGAGATTGTTGCGATCGAAGGAAACTTTGATGAAGCACTTCGCATGGTTCGTGAGTTAGGCGAAGGGAAGATTGCTTTAGTTAACTCTGTGAATCCTTACCGCTTGGAAGGACAGAAGACGGTAGCCTTCGAAACAATTGAACAGCTTGGCAAAGTTCCGGATATCTTCGCTTTACCGGTTGGCAATGCGGGTAATATCTCTGCAGCATGGAAAGGTTTTAAAGAGTACGCAGAGAAAAAGGGCACGGGCACTCCGAAACTGCTTGGTGTTCAAGCTGACGGGGCTGCACCTATCGTATATGATCGTGTATTTGAAGAGCCTGAGACTGTTGCAACGGCTATCCGCATAGGGAACCCTGCAAGCTGGCACTTAGCGACACAAGCACTTGAAGAGTCTGGTGGGGATATTTTGTCTGCTACGGATGAAGAGATTCTCGAAGCATATCAATTACTTGCTGCAACAGATGGAATCTTCGCTGAACCAGCATCATGTGCGACAATTGCAGGAATCAAAAAACGTCTTGACGCTGGATTGATTGAAAAGGGAACGACGATTGTCGGAATCTTGACGGGCAATGGACTGAAAGATCCTGAAACAGCAATTAACGTTAATTCACATAAACCTATGATGACAAACGAGCAGTTCAACAACTTCTTGACAGAATTGAAAGAGGGGAACGACTAATGACAGAAGCCGGTTTTTCAGTGACCGTGCCAGCCACAACGGCTAATCTCGGACCCGGCTTCGATCATTTAGGTCTTGCCCTTTCACTTAACATGACGATAGAAGTTGCATCAGCTGAGGCGTGGCATGTGTTGTATCAAGATAAAGAATATGCTGCATTGCCAATGGACGAAACAAATTTGATTGTGCAGACTATACAACATGTTGCATCTACGTATGATCAAATCATTACACCGCAAAAGTTAGTAGTTCGTTCAGACATTCCTCTAGGAAAAGGTCTGGGCAGTAGTGCTACGGCAATTGCTGCGGGCATTGAAATTGCAAGTGAACTAGCAGGTCTGCACTTGTCTCCAAAAGATAAATTGCGAATTGGCAGTGAGCTAGAAGGACATGCAGACAATGTCACTGCTGCATTGCTTGGTGGCATGACGGTCTCTTACTTTACTGAAGACGAGATGGAAGTATTGTCTTTCCCAGCACCTCCTATTGGTGTGGTCATCCTTGTCCCGCCTGTTGCTTTGAAAACAGAAGCCTCACGAGGGTTACTGCCTGAACACTTAACACATAAAGTAGCAGTACGCGGGAGTGCTGCTGGCAGTGTGATGACGGCTGCCATTGCACAATCCGATTGGGTGACTGCAGGACGTATGATGGAACGTGATCTATACCATGAACCGTATAGAAAAGTTGGTTTCCCTAACTTTGATGAGATCCGCATGGCTTGTAAAGAAGCAGGGGCATACGGTATGACGATAAGTGGGGCAGGACCGTCACTTTTCGTAGCCGTACCACCGGAAACCGAGCAACAAGTGGCGGCTTCATTAGAACAGCGCTTTCCACATTATCAAGCACTAGCGCTTCAACCAGCACAGAATGGTGCATTCATTACAAAATAAAAACATCGTCAGGACTGAATTAGTCCTGACGATGTTTTTTTGTACTATATTTCATTATTTGCACTTCTATTTTTAAGCAATAAAAAAACGTTACATCGAGTAACGTGTAGAGTCAAAATATGGCGGAGGAAGAGGGATTCGAACCCCCGCGGGCTTTAACACCCCTGTCGGTTTTCAAGACCGATCCCTTCAGCCGGGCTTGGGTATTCCTCCGTATTAGACAAATAATATCTTACCACGGTATTTTGAACACGTCAACTACTTTTTGAATTTTTCTTTGCGACGATAAATAAAGCGCCAGAAATAGAAACTCATCAAAGCAATAGTTTGTATAAGAGCAGCATACATAAAGTTGAAGTCTGAACTTGAGAAAATGATGACCAACAGCCCAAGCAAGACGGCAGGTATGACAGTGGCCGCGTAGACGCGCACTTCGGGATTGCGGAAACTAAGCTCATAACGTTTAGTTTGATCCATGCTCTTCACCTCTCTTGTTTCAATTAGTATACCATTTTGTAGCGATGGGTGACCAGACTCTTCTGCTTGCATACTGATGAGGTAATAATTTTTCGTGTACTAGATAAAAGGTTTACCATTGCAATCATTATTAACTATGGGTATAATAAGAAATGCCGTGCTAGGTGGGGAATTAGCGGTGCCCTATAACTTGCAATCCGCTCTAGCAAGACTGAATTCCTTTTCTGAGGCTGTCCGCATGTAGGGTCTGCCTTTTGCACGTAGTGTTGACGCTTGGGTCCTGCGCAATGGGAACCCATGAACCATGTCAGGTCCGGAAGGAAGCAGCATTAAGTGGACTCTCTCATGTGCCGCGGGGTAGCCTAGGCCGAGCCAACGACAAGAGTAACGCTTATGTGCGGCAGTCGAAGAAAGGTGCACGGCTTTAATTCAATAATTCACTCGTCCATTTTACTATGGGCGAGTTTTTTATGTCCCGTAAATAGTGTATACTTCTGAATAGCACGTAGAACTGAAAGGGAGCGATTTACAATGTCTGAGAAGAAAATGAACGTTGAAAGTTTTAATTTGGATCATACGAAAGTGAAAGCACCTTATATTCGTTTAGCGGGAACTTCAGAAGGAAAGAATGGCGACAAAATTTTGAAATATGATATCCGTTTCTGCCAGCCAAATGTGGACCATATGGATATGCCTGCACTTCATTCGTTAGAGCATATGATGGCAGAATTTAGTCGTGACCATTCAGATCAAATTGTTGATATTAGTCCCATGGGTTGTCAGACAGGCTATTACTTGGCTGTAATCAATCATGACGACTATGATGATATTCTATCTATAGTAGAGAACACATTAAAAGACGTACTGGCAGCAACAGAAGTGCCAGCATGTAATGAAGTACAGTGCGGCTGGGCTGCGAGCCATAGTCTAGAAGGTGCGAAAGAAATCGCGCGCACAATGCTCGATAAGAAAGATGAGTGGACTAAAGTATTTGCGTAAGATAGCTGAGCGATTAGCGGTGAAAAAACGTGTTTCATGATATAATAAAAGTATTATGCATTTGGAGAAAAAGGGGGAAACGCAGTTGATTTATCAAGCACTATACCGCGCTTACAGACCACAGACATTTGGTGAAATGTCAGGTCAGCAAGCGATTAAGCAAACTCTGCAAAATACCCTTCTCCACCAGAAGACGACGCATGCTTATCTATTCTCGGGACCTAGAGGGACAGGGAAGACGAGTGCGGCGAAGATTTTTGCTAAAGCCTTAAACTGTGAAAACGGACCGGCAGCAGAACCTTGTAACGTATGTGAGACGTGCAAGAGCATTACCGAAGGGTCCAATACAGACGTGACGGAATTTGATGCGGCTTCTAACTCGCGCGTCGAAGAGGTCCGTGACATTATCGAGCGTGTGCATGTAGCACCGTCAAATGCGCGATTTAAAGTCTATATCATTGATGAAGTGCATATGCTTTCCAATTCAGCTTTTAACGCTTTGCTGAAGACATTGGAAGAACCCCCTGCTCATGTCGTATTTATTCTAGCGACTACAGAACCTCACAAGTTACCACTCACCATTATTTCTAGATGTCAGCGATTTGATTTCAAACCGATTACGTCACCTGAAATCATTGAGCGAATGGAAAAGGTTATTGGTGATATTGGAGTTACTGCCGATACTGGAGCATTACGTGCCATTGCACAAGCTGCGACAGGCGGAATGCGAGATGCGCTCAGTATGCTCGATCAAGCCGTATCGTTTAGCGGAGATGAGTTGACGACAAGTGACGCGTTGCTGGTGACTGGAGCAATCGGTGAAGAAATCTTTTATCAGCTAGCGCAGGCGATTCAAGCGAAAGACGCCGGATCCGCATTGTCCTTGCTGCATGAGTTAATCGCAGAGGGGAAAGATGTAGGCCGACTTGCAGAAGACATGATAACATTTTTCCGAGATATGTTATTACTTGGCACTGCGCCTGAATTGACAGATCTTCTGGAATTGATTTCAGACGGTGGTAAATTTAAAGAGCTAGCTCAAGAGTTCCATTCGGATGAATTATACCGATATATCGATATCCTTTCGAAAACACAACAGGAAATGCGTTTTTCCAATCATGGTAAGGTGTACATTGAATCTGCTTTATTAAAAATGATTCATTCCGGAGAGCAACGACAAGTATCTACTTCTGTAGCCGACCCTGAAATGGCACAAAAGCTTGCAGTGCTGGAACAAACCGTTAGACAACTCCAGCAACAATTAGCAGCAGGGGCTGTGCAGCAAGCCGCTGAGCCACAAGCACCGGCAAAAAGAGCAGCTTCAACTGCTTCCAGATCTGCTAAAGTACCAACGGGTAGGATTGTAGAAGTATTAAAAGCAGCAACGAAGTCTGACATTCAAGTGATTCGCGAGCAATGGGCAGGTATGATGCAAAGTATGCAACGTTCACATGCTGCTTTATTGGAAGAGACGGAGCCTGTAGCAGCATCCGAGACGGCATTTGTGCTAAAATTCAAATATGAAATTCATTGCCTGATGGCTTCTGAAAATGCTACATTACAAGCAGGCTTATCGGATGCGTTACTTCGATTGACAGGTAAAGGTTATGAAGTAGTCTACGTAGCAGAAGAAAGCTGGTTAGAAGTCCGTGCTGATTTCATTCGGAAAAGTGGATTGGCTAGTCAGAAAAATAAAGAAAA
>NZ_CP015348.1:1962500-2037500 GCF_002109325.1 Sporosarcina ureae
GTTTGAGTAATGGGGGGACGCAGTAGGATAGGGTGAGCACACAGTTGGTTGTGTGTCTAAGCAGTGAGGTGGAGAACGAGGCAAATCCCGTTCTCATATAACACTAGGCTGTGATGGCGAGGAGATTTATCTCCAGAGTCCCTGATTTCACACTGCCAAGAAAAGCCTCTAGCGAGGCGGGAGGTGCCTGTACCGCAAACCGACACAGGTAGGCGAGGAGAGAATCCTAAGGTGATCGAGAGAACTCTCGTTAAGGAACTCGGCAAAATGACCCCGTAACTTCGGGAGAAGGGGTGCTCTGGTAGGGTGAATAGCCCGAGAGAGCCGCAGTGAATAGGCCCAGGCGACTGTTTAGCAAAAACACAGGTCTCTGCAAAATCGTAAGATGACGTATAGGGGCTGACGCCTGCCCGGTGCTGGAAGGTTAAGAGGAGGGGTTAGCGCAAGCGAAGCTCTGAATTGAAGCCCCAGTAAACGGCGGCCGTAACTATAACGGTCCTAAGGTAGCGAAATTCCTTGTCGGGTAAGTTCCGACCCGCACGAAAGGCGTAACGATCTGGGCACTGTCTCAACGAGAGACTCGGTGAAATTATAATATGCGTGAAGATGCGCATTACCCGCGACAGGACGGAAAGACCCCGTGGAGCTTTACTGTAGCCTGATATTGAATTCCGGTGCAGCCTGTACAGGATAGGTAGGAGCCTAGGATTCCGGAGCGCTAGCTTCGGAGGAGGCATTGGTGGGATACTACCCTGGCTGTATTGGACTTCTAACCCTTGCCCGTGATCCGGGCAGGAGACAGTGTCAGGTGGGCAGTTTGACTGGGGCGGTCGCCTCCTAAAGAGTAACGGAGGCGCTCAAAGGTTCCCTCAGAATGGTTGGACATCATTCGTAGAGTGCAAAGGCATAAGGGAGCTTGACTGCGAGACCTACAAGTCGAGCAGGGTCGAAAGACGGACTTAGTGATCCGGTGGTTCCGCATGGAAGGGCCATCGCTCAACGGATAAAAGCTACCCCGGGGATAACAGGCTTATCTCCCCCAAGAGTCCACATCGACGGGGAGGTTTGGCACCTCGATGTCGGCTCGTCGCATCCTGGGGCTGTAGTCGGTCCCAAGGGTTGGGCTGTTCGCCCATTAAAGCGGCACGCGAGCTGGGTTCAGAACGTCGTGAGACAGTTCGGTCCCTATCCGTCGCGGGCGCAGGAAATTTGAGGAGAGCTGTCCTTAGTACGAGAGGACCGGGATGGACATACCGCTGGTGTACCAGTTGTCTTGCCAAAGGCATCGCTGGGTAGCTATGTATGGACGAGATAAATGCTGAAAGCATCTAAGCATGAAGCCCCCTTCAAGATGAGATTTCCCATTACGCAAGTAAGTAAGATCCCTCAAAGATGATGAGGTGGATAGGTCTGGGGTGTAAGTACGGCGACGTATGTAGCTGACAGATACTAATCGATCGAGGACTTAACCTATTTTAAAAAGTAGTTACTTGAACTACGCCAATGTCTTTTATTCAGTTTTGAGTGAACAAGCTTTACTCAAAGAGTCTAGTAATGATGGCGAAGAGGTCACACCCGTTCCCATACCGAACACGGAAGTTAAGCTCTTCAGCGCCGATGGTAGTTGGGGGTTTCCCCCTGTGAGAGTAGGACGTTGCTAGGCACGCGAAGCCATTCCCTTTGGGGAGTGGCTTTTTTGTGCTTTCAGGGAGAATTTAATCGCATTAAAGAGGAGATGATCCCGTTTAGTTATTGCGTTACCTTTTTATCCAGTATAATCAATCTTTCTCCGTGAGCGCTCTATCCGCTGCGTTGACCGCTCTATGGGCGTCGCTGAGTGCTCTATTCCTCGCCGTGGCCGCTCTATCTGCCGTGCTCAACGCTCTATAGCCTCTGAAAACCGCTCATAGCCTTCATTTTCCACTATGATTATCTGTGTCGATCAATTATCTCTATAAGCGCTCTATCTACTGCGTTGACCGCTCTATTGGCATCGCTGAGTGCTCTATTGGCATCGCTGAGTGCTCTATTCCTCGCCGTGACCGCTCTATCCACCGTGCTCACCGCTCTATCATCCCCCACAACCGCTCATAGCCTTCAATATGTAGCTAATTTCCACCAATAATTATGTGTCGATCAATCTTTCACCACAAGCGCTCTATCCGCTGCGTTAACCGCTCTATTGGCGTCGTTGAGTGCTCTATGCGTCGCCGTGACCGCTCTATCAACCACGCTCACCGCTCTATAGCCCTCCACAACTGCTCATTAGTCCCCCATCGCATAAACCTTTTTAAAAAGTAGAATAAAAAAACCCATGTTAGAAAAGCCCATGGATTAAATAATAAATACCTATTAATTTTTGTTTGCTTTGGTTTTACTACTCACACAGAGTAGTAAATATCATCTTCACTCTCGTAGCGCACAGCAATGGACTGTCCATTATCTGATTGGAACTGCAAAGCAGCGATGTCTAGTTGGCCAGTAAGAATAGAAAATGAATGATGATCATGCTGTGTAGGTAGAAGAGAATAGTGGATAATATCATGAATAAGAGAAGACATATCTTCAAATGAAGTAAAAATATAATACTCATTAACCATATAAGCCGGCATATTGCTCATCTCCTTGTAATTAGCCAAAGAACGGATCGACGGAGGGGCCGAAGCGAATAACTTTCAGGCTAGCAGGTACTTTGCAGCCGGCTTCAAAATGAGCCTGAATTATATTATATGCTTCAAATAGAATATTTGTGAATATAAAAATCATTCTACCGTTATTATAAAGTAGAATGATAGAAATTACTATTGAGTATTGTTAATTTATTGAAAAAGGGTAATTAGATTATTTTCTCAAACTAAACATAGTTTGCATGAAGGCCAACAGTGCATTTTTATCTGCGTCAGATAAGTCTATTCCGTTAAAAGATACTTGTCCGCGTAAAATATTCTCAAGAGCAAGATCTTTAGGTTGTCTCTTGTTTTTTGAAGAAGAGATGGCTTGATCTACTGTTTCGTTAGGTAAGTAACCTGCCAATATTAGTAACTCGTTTTTATCCGTCTCTAACGCAGCTGCCAATGCACAAATCGTTTCACGAGAAGGATTGTATCTACCTTTCTCCAGTGAAGCAATGAAAGAGTAGCTCAAGTCAGCGCGATCTGCCAAATAACGTAAAGTCATTTCACGTTGTTCACGTAATTTCCGTAGACGATTTCCAAACTCGTTCAATAATATCCCCACCTTATCTATCTACAGTTTTTAGTAAAAAGTATGCATTACTATTATAGCCTATTTATATAAAGATAAACAGAACAAAGTCAAAAGTCTAATAGGTAAAAAGACTATTTTATTAAAAAAATTACACTATTCAAATAAACCTTCGATAGATCTCGTCTGATGATAGCTTAGATAAATATAGTTAAAGCGGATACAGCACTGTATTTGAATTTTTGCCTATATAGTTATTTTACTTTATTGAGTGGTGAACTTCTATACTCCATATCCCTTAGTTTTTAAATAGTTTACTTTCTATATGTATTTTTAACGAGCCTACAAAGAAACTCATGTATTAAAAATTCATTTTATTACGCGATAGAATTATCTGACAAATGTGTTGACAAAAAGAACAAAAGGGCATAATATGTGTTGTAAGGCTAAACAAAAAGTTTTTTTGCTCTCTTTGTTTAGAAAAACAACACAAAATAATTCTTGATATAGAAAGGGGAGTAGAAGGGGTTCCGATGTATACGGCTACCCACATTATATATTCCACAGTTTACCTTTGCATCTGCTTACGTTTATCTTGTGTAGCATTTTAGCTTTTGTATTAGTTTGCTGGACAGTAATTATAAGGATGATTGTAGTGATAGGCGATAGTAAAAACATACGTAACGAAAAGCAGTAGAACTTTTATGTAGTCAGCGAACAGGTCTGAACTTCTTATTAACACAGGTCGTTCGGAATACTTAGTGTAATCTTTGTACTTTATACTAACAAATTTGACTAAAAATGTGGTGACACAGAAAGTGCAGGTGTTGAGAATGCGTTATGAATCTAAGGAATCTCGCAACAAGAGCAAAATGAAGTCTACCACTCTTCTTTTATTTCTAAGTTCTATATTGGTAGTAGGAGGGTGTTCACCTCTATTTGGAAATAGAGCAAATAATGACTCTAATGCAGTCGCATTAGCCAGTGAAAAGGTAGACCACTATGTCGGTGAGAAAAGTGAGGCTCTTTCTTTTGTATGGACTACTAGAAAGGAGTTATCCCTAACATTTAACGGAATGGCTGATAAAAAGACGATGTTGGAACTTTTGGATGCATTAGAGGAAAACAATATTCCTGCTACATTCTTTTTACCTGGTATTCGGGTAGCAGAAGAGCCTGAAATTGCTAAGTTGATTTTGGAACGTGGTCATGAAATAGAAAACAACACATTGAATCAAATGGAAATTCGGAATATGAGTTATGAACAGCTATATAAAGAAGTGAAACTGAGTAATGAAGTAATTCGAAATGAAACCGGTGTTACACCTCGTTATGTAAGGACTAGATCTGGTGATTACAATGAAGAACTGCAAGCAGTCACTGCACAACTGGGAATGGATGCAGTCATTAATTACACAATCAATCCACGTGAAGGGGATATGCAAGGGGCTAAAACAATTGGAGACTATATTGAAAGATATATAACACGCGGGTCCATCATTTCTATGCATACGGACATCAATCCCGAGGTAGTAGGATCCATTCCATATATCGCAAAAGCTGTAGAAAAAACAGGCTATAAATTGGTCCTGCTAAAAGAACTGGTCGATAGGGGAACTGAACGCAAATCACTGGAGCAAATTACAGGCTATGATCGAATCAAAATCAATCCAAACTATAAAGACATCAAAACCAACATCTTCTACGACGCTCAAACGGAAGAAAAAGTTATTGCACTGACATTCGATGACTGGGCAAGCGACTATACAGTGTCCAAGATTCTAGACATTTTAAAAGAGGAGAAGGTTCCGTCCACGTTCTTCCTGATTGGTAAAGGTGTAGAGAAGAATCCAAACCTAGCACGAGCAATTTATGAACAGGGGCATGAAGTAGCAAGTCACTCATACGGTCATGAAGTTGTAACAGGGATGACCCCTGAAAGGTTACAAGAGGATTTGGTGAAATCCCACAGAGCGATTACCGAAGCTATTCAAGCAAGGCCCACAATGTTATTTCGTCCTGCTACAGGAGAAATAGATGAAGAAACTGCAAAGATTGCTATGGCTACAGGTTATAAAAGTATTGCATTATATGATGTCACACCGTTTGACTGGGACCTGGAAAATGATGCAGATGAAATTGTAAAACGCGTCATCAATAAACGCGGAGATGGAAGCGTCATCGTACTTCACATCTTAGATGGCACACATACGATCGAAGCCCTACCTAAGGTGATTCATACATTACGCGAGGAAGGCTACACATTTAAACATATGTCCGAATTAATGCGAATGAAGAATAACTAATAGATGGAGATGGTATCAATGGCGAATACATTATACGAGCGAATCGCAGATAAACAGGAAAAGATTGCGGTAGTTGGTTTGGGTTACGTAGGACTACCGGTGGCTATCGCATTTTCGGAAGTGGCTGACGTCATAGGTTTCGATGTTAGTGAAAAAAAGATCGATCAATTATTCGCTGGAATTGACGTGACGGGCGATGTAGGAGACGAACGAGTACGCGATACAAGTATGCTATTCACTTCAGATGAAAAAGACTTACAAGATGCAAAGTTTTTCGTTGTCGCCGTTCCCACTCCTATTCAGTCAGGAAATCTCCCAGATTTAAAATTTCTTCAATTGGCCAGCCAAGCTGTGGGCCGAAATATGAAGAAAGGATCGATCGTAGTCTATGAATCAACAGTTTATCCAGGGGTTACAGAGGAAGTATGCATACTCGAACTTGAAGCAGCATCCAACCTGAAGTTTGGAACAGATTTTACGGTTGGCTACTCGCCAGAGCGAATTAATCCGGGTGATCAAGTACATCGTCTTGAAAATATTGTGAAAATCGTCTCGGGTAGTGATAAAAAAACACTGGATACTGTGGCAAGCGTCTATGAAATGATTATTGATGTCGGTGTATACCGTGCGGAATGTATCAAAGTAGCAGAAGCGGCAAAAGTTATTGAAAATGCACAACGGGATATCAACATTGCGTTCATGAATGAACTTTCCATGCTGTTCAATCAAATGAAGATTGACACACAGGCAGTCTTACGGGCGGCGAAAACCAAGTGGAACTTCTTACCGTTCTCACCGGGCTTAGTAGGAGGACATTGTATCGGAATTGACCCCTACTATTTAACATATAAAGCAGAAGATTGCGGTTACCGATCTAGGATATTACTTGCGGGGCGTCATATCAATGATTCCATGGCAATATACATTTCCCAGCAAATCCTTAAAAATCTGGCGCAGCAGAAAGTGAATATGAACGATATTAAAGTAGGCGTACTGGGCCTAACCTTTAAAGAAGATTGTCCCGACTTCCGTAACACGAAAGTACTCGATATTATCAATGAATTAAAAGAGTATGGAATCGAACCTATTGTAGCAGACCCATTAGCAGATCCCCAAGCAGTGAAAGAAGAATGTGGTATTACACTAACGTCAGTTGATGAATTCAAAGACTTGCATGCGGTGATTGTGGCAGTACCTCATGAAACATACAGGGGACTTAGGCTGGAAGATTTCCAGCAAATGTTCAAGTCAGAGACTACGCAGCTATTAGTAGATATAAAAGGTATCTACAATAAAAAGGAGTTTGAAGAGCAAAATATTCGATATTGGAGTCTATAAGAAAGGAGTGGAATTATGGTGAAAGAAAAACTAACGACCAAAACAGTAGTCAGACACACTAGTGAATCGACACTTCTTCCGAACGTTCCAATAGTTCGAAGAGATGAAGAAGGCAACATGGTCGAAACAAATCGCCTGTTGAAAGATTCCTGCTCATGCGACTTCAACGTCATAATGAAAGAAAAAATGTTCGGCACTAAAATGAAAACAAAAGCTATCGAAATATCTAAAACTGAGCTGATTGTGGACTTCGATTCATCTATGAATGCACTGAAAGCCGGTGATGTTGTAAACTTACGCTTTAAAATTCCCGAAGGAACATTGGGCGAAGGGTACGAGTCGACAGTGAGAATCCAAGGAACAGTTAGCTGGCAAGAAGTGAAGATGCCAAATGGTGAAGTAAGCTGGAAAATGGTATTCAGATTTGTTGAATCTTTGGATACGTACTTCCAAAGAACGAAATGGAGATTTATTACGACTATCACTCTTGCCAGTCTACTGCTCGTATCATTCTTCATTGTATTAATGCGTGTTGAAAGTTTAGTCTACTTTAAATTCAATAAATTCATTTACTTCTATAGTCTCATTGCAGCTACCTTCTTGCTGACTCGTTATATATTTGGAGCCTTATATAAAAATGTCCCAATTAACCCAAATTATCGTCCGGGTGTTTCCATTATCATTCCTGTCTTCAATGAAGAGGAATGGATTCATAAAACGATTTACAGCTGTCTAAATCAGAACTATCCTATCGACAAGCTGGAAGTAATCGTTGTAGATGATCAGTCTACAGATCTCACGGTAGAAAATGTTTGGAAAGCGGTAGAAAAGTTGGGACAAGAAGATGAAGTTTACAAAATAAAAGAGCGATTACAAGTATACGTTATGCCGAAAAACGGTGGGAAACGCGAAGCTTTGGTTGATGGTGTAGCAATGGCTAAGCACGACCTCGTAGTATTCGTTGATTCTGATAGTTTTCTAGAACCAAACGCCATTTTGAATTTAGTCCAGCCGTTTCAAGATCCTAAAATGGGTGGCGTTGCTGGTCGAACGGATGTTGAAAATAAATATGCAAACAGTATTACTAAATTACAAGTTGTACGTTATTACATTGCCTTCCGCGTCATGAAGGCAGCTGAATCATACTTTGATTGCGTTACTTGTTTATCGGGTCCGCTTTCTTGTTACAGAAAATCCTTGATTCTCGAACACCAGGAAGATTGGCTCAATCAAACCTTCTTAGGCCAGCCAGCAACATTTGGTGATGATCGCAGTATGACCAACTTTATTTTACAAACACATCGCACAGCATATCAAGATAAAGCAATTTGTTCGACAGTTGTACCTGATAAATTTGGTGTGTTTTTAAAACAACAAATGCGTTGGAAACGTTCGTGGTTACGTGAATCACTACGTGCAGGAACTTTTATTTGGAAAAAGGAAGTATTCATGGCTTTGTTCTTTTATGTAGGACTGATTGTACCGATAGCCGCGCCAGTAGTTGTACTGTACAACTTAGTATATGTACCGCTGTATCACGGTATATTCCCAGCGACATTTTTAATGGGACTATTCCTAATGGCCTTCATGATGAGCGCGGCTTACTTGTTCTTTAAAAGAAGCAGCTTGTGGATCTTCGGATTTGTCTTCGTGTTGATGTATGAAGCAGTTCTTTTGTGGCAGATGCCGGTTGCCTGGGTAACCTTCTGGAAATCTACTTGGGGAACACGTGATACACCACAAGACATCGAAGCACGAGAGAAGAAATTGGGGAAGAAGTTGAAAAAAGATCCTCTAACTATCAAATCATAACTATATGAATTTGTAGACAAGGAGAATGGCGTATGAAACAAAAAAATAATGAAGTATTAGATTATGAAATGAAGAATCGTAGGAAAGTAAGACGTTCGATTTTTCAATTAGCTATCTTACTGATCGTAGTCTTCCTTGTATTCCAAACGTTTGTCGAAATGAATCGTTATGATGCAACAGATAGTAAGGAATGGAAAAACAAGAAAGGCTTTATTGCACTATCCTATCCTGGTGTATCGAGGGATGGTTCAGATTCACTGTTTGCTAAGAAGCAATTGCAACAGCAGCTGCAAGCGTTAACAGACCAAGGATTCGTGACCATCTCTCAACAAGATGTCTTGGACTTCTATAAGAAAAAGAAACCATTACCCGAAAAGGCATTGTTTCTTGCTTTTGAAGATGGCCGTACGGATACGAGTGTATTCGTCAATCCATTGTTGAAGAAATATAACTACAAAGCAACATTACTATCCTTTGCCAATAAATTGAATGAGAAGGATAAACGGTTTTTGCAGCCTTCACATTTGAAGCAGATGCAAAAAAGCGGTTTTTGGGAATTAGGCAGTAATGGCAACCGCTTAACATATATCAATATCTTCAATAAAGCAGGCACATTTCTGAACATACGCAATGATGAGGAAGTACTGAGTAAGGATGAAATCGATTCGTACAATCACTTTTCGATGGACTTTATCCGCGATCAGTACTTGATCCCTAGTGAAAATCGTGTAGAGATGGAGCGACGAATTACAAAGGATTACGAAGAGATGCGTCAAACATATCAAAAACAGTTGGGTTCGACACCGGGTGTCTACATGATCATGCACGCCAATGGGCTCTACAATACGGCAAACAATTTGGTTACCGAAGTAAACGACAAGGAAATTAGAAAGACTTTCGATATGCACTTCAATCAAGAAGGAGACGCGTACAACACAAAGGATAATGAATTATATAATCTTACACGTGTCCAGCCCGTGCCTTCCTGGTCAACCAATCATTTGCTAATGAAAATTCAAAAAGACACCAACCAAAAAGTAGAATTTGTAAAAGGGAATGAAAAACAAGCGAGGCAATGGAAGGAAGTGGAAGGGGCGGCTGAGTTCAACGAGAACACCATTACACTTACATCAAAAGCAAGAAAGCAAGGGAAATTGATATTGACAGAGAGTAATGACAAAGACATTCAATTTACTGGCAAAGTGGGCGGGGATGTTGAAGGTCAACAATCCATTTTCTTACGGCGTAGTGATAATGGTGATGGATATGTGAAAATAGCATTTGAAAATGATCAAATAATTATTGAAGAAAAAGTAGAAGGTCATTTGAATGAATTGCTTGATACCCAGTCAATTGAGATAATCAATCACGCTCAAGCGACTGATAGTGATGAGTCCACTTCAAGAAATGAAAATGAAGTGCAACAAGAAAAACTACCCAACGAAAAGTATATAGAAATGAAGCTTCAAGATAATAAGTTATCCATTTGGATAAATGACAAAAAAGTTATCAATAAGCTAGCTATCAATCCAGATATTCAAGCTGGCAAACTAGCACTTGGTTCTACATGGATAACAGGTGACTTTAATGATCCAATCCATGATGCACACTTCAGTGATATCACAATCACTTCATTAGCAAATAAAGACGTTGCGCAAACTACATTATTCACAAATGAAATACAAAAACCACAGCAAGTCATGTATACGTTTGTCGGTTCTATCAAGTCTGCAATGAACTGGGTTGTTGATAATTTCTAATGACTGGCATGAGCTGAAAAGGCGGAGATTTCAATGCTAACTACTAAAAACATCATATTCATTGTGATTTCCTGCCTCTTTTTCAGTGGATGTCAGGAAAAGAAACAGCAAACTATGGATTTATCAGTTCTAGATGAATTGAAGTTTTCAGCTTGGGTTACAGAATGGCAATGGCAAAGCGGAGTGGAGGATCTACGACAAGTTGAAGGTCTTGATAGAGCACAGGTTTTTGCAGCATATTTCGATGGGGAAGATCACATTTACTTCCGCGATAAAATGGACGATGCCATTGCTGGTATGAAGAAGCTATCAAAAGAACGTAATATCCCGCTGGATTTAACGATTGTGAATGATCTGTTTCTACCCGATGGAACAGTTGTCCACAAAGATTCAGAGTTAATTGGACGATTGATAGAAACGCCTGAAAGTCGTAAACAACATATTGATAATATTTTGGAGTACATCGATACCTATCAATTTGAAGGTCTTGAAATAGACTACGAAAATATAAACGAAGAGGACTTGCCGAATTTGATCCAGTTTTATCAAGAACTGCATGTCGTTCTTGAAGCACAAGGAAAACCATTGCGTATTATATTGGAGCCTAACTTACACGTGGAACAATACAACTTTCCAACAGGACCGGTTTACGTCATGATGGCTTATAACTTACATGGGGGGCATTCCGAGCCGGGCCCAAAAGCGGATGACGAGTTCATCCGTAAAGTAGTGAATAAAATGAATACTCTTCCTGGGCAACCGGTTATCGCCTTATCAGCTGGCGGTTTTAGTTGGCAGCACGGAAATGGGGAAACGAAAACCCTCACAGAGATGGATGCAGAGGGTCTTGCTGAAACAGCGGATGTTGTACCTATGCGAGATCCATCGAGTGGCAGCATGTACTTTGATTACCAAGATGCACATGGTGATACGTTTACTGTTTGGTATGGAGATCAGCAAACCTTGTATCAATGGATGAAGATTTCAGCTGAAGAGGGACAGACGAGGGTTTCTTTATGGCGAATGGGGGGAATGGAAACATCCACATTGGAATTCCTGAATAAAGCCGTCAATTATAAAGCGAAGGCGAGAGGAGAAAACGAGATGTTTGCCAATCATATAAAAGAACTTAGGAAACAAATGAATCTGACGCAGGCAGAGTTGGCCGAGCGAGTGGGGATCGGACGTACAGCCTTATCCAAAATAGAGAACGGTGCGTACTATCCAAGTGCCAAAACAATGAAAAAGATTTCGGATGTACTTAATAAGCCAATTGGGGAAATATTTTTTAATACAGATATATCTTCATGACAAGTGAACAGTATGTACCGTCCATATCCTAGTGTGAGTCGTAAAGCGACCGAGGGGAGAGAAGATTCATGAAAGTACATGGAGCAGATGAAAAAATTAAAATGCCACTAGCAAACGAAGAAATAATCTTCAGAAAAGACATAGAGGTTCCTATTCATATGAGGGTAGTGCGACTTACTATTATTCGTGCACCAAAGGGATACGGAAAGACGATGTTGCTAAGTAAATCACTCTTCGAGACAAAAGACTCAACGGCTTGGCTCACATTGGATGGAATGGATAATGATCCGGTTCGGTTTTGGACGTACGTGATTACCGCACTAGGTGGAATTGGGAAAGCGTTCGATACAGAAAAACTATTGTCATTCGTTAAAACTAGCCCACCTCATTTCATGATCGTCGACATATTGTTGAATGAACTAACTAACATGCATGGTAAAACCGCACTTATTCTAGATGATTATCATATGATCACGAATCCAGTCATCCATAAAATGATGAACAGATTCATCGATTACTTACCACATCACGTAAAGCTGTTCATAGCGAGTCAAAATGAAGTACCACTAACTGTTTCAAAGTGGCGGACAAAAGGTTGGGTATATGAAATTGGTATTCAACAACTACAATTTCAACTGCATGAAATTCGAGAGCTATATAGCAAGCATTCACCTGAAATGAGTCATTCTATATTTTTTTATCAGCAAGTATTACGTATTACAGAAGGTTGGGCTTTAGGGATCCAATTAATCCACTTGGCGGGAATAGAGGATGATCGTCAATGGGAGTCAAAGGACTCTTCCATATTATCACCCGTGGTAGCAAATCACTTACTCTATGAAGTTTTATCGAGCCTCAAGCCTTCGATGCAAGACTTTCTTATACGTACATCCATGTTGAATGAATTAATACCTGAAAAATGTAATCAGGTATTGGGTCGTAGTGATAGTGAAGATAGATTGAAAGATATAGAAAAAAGAGGGCTGTTTATTCATCGGTTAGATAACAGTCATTTGACATACAGATATCATAGTCTATTTTCAACTGCTTTACAAAACGAGATGCATCAACGTTTTTCCAAAGACTCTATCACTGAAATTTATACCAAAGCAGCGTACGTCGAATATGAACAAGGTAATTATGCTCTAGCAATAGAGCTAGCGGTAAAAGGAAAACTCTTCACCGTAGCGGATCATTGGATCGAAGTGAATCTAGTAAACATCGTTTTATCTAAACAAATAGAAATGTTTATGTGGTGGGTTAAGACGCTTCGTAAAAACTCCTTTGAAATTCATGTCGAAACGCTTGCCATATACGCATTCAATCTAGCCATGCAGTTTGAGATGGAAAAGGCAGGATCGATTGTTAGAGAGCTTGATCGTAGACATGAAAAAGATGGTTGGAAAAGTGAGACCGCATTGGAAGATGCATCACTAATTTTAGAGGTCGTAAAAGTCTTTATGTTGTGTACGCAGTGTGGACCGACAGATAAGAGAGTCCTGTATTTACAGCAAAAGATTCACAATCACCCATTTTCAACAGATTCTCGATGGAAACATGTGTCCATCATTTATAACCACTTTGAACCACAGTTGTTACGCACTAGTTTAGGCAACAGAGGTAAACTGTGCTCCATCAAACAATTATCTATATACAATGACACGTTGCGAAGTGATAAATTCCTCGCCCACAATTTAGCCGGGTATAGTTATGGTCTGCAAGCCGAAGTTCTTTATGAAATGAATCTACTGCCCGAATCAGAGCAATATATAGAAAAGGCAATGGAATATACTTACCGTCATGCCGACGCAGGCTTGTCTGTCCCCATGTACATTTTACAAGCGAAGATTTATCTAGACGGTAAACAGTTTATCAAAGCACAAGCCATACTCAACCACGCGATAGAGTCAGCGGTTAATCCCAACTGGCAATGTATTTTAATTACAATGAAAGCACTTGGTTATATTCGGGAAGGGTCTTTAGATCGGGCGGAATTTGAATTGAACAGATCATCAAGTCTAACCTACAAGCAGGCAGAGCCCCGCTTGGAATTCTGGATTCTCGTACGAGCAAGATGGCATATGGAAAAAGGCAATATCCGAAGAGCTCTTTATTATATTGATCAAGTGGCGCAAGAAGCTAAAGAAAATTTTCAATTGACAACTTTAATAGAAGCAAAGGTATTGCGATCAATCTGCATGTGGCAAACCAATAAGAGAAAACTGGCGGTGGAGACACTTCATGAAGCACTCGAATTGGCAGTGAAGTCAGGTTATAAAAGACTATTCATGGATGAAAAAGCATTAAATTCAGTGCTGATCAGTTATATCAAAAGTCGAATGAATTTTGAACGGGCAGAATGGGAGACGGTCCCGCTTGTTTTTGCACAGTCGTTACGCACAGACCATATCACTCGTCCCACAACCACTCATCATAGTAAACCGAAGCTAACTCCGCGAGAGGAAGAGCTGATCAAAGCACTTGCGACAGGTTCAACAAATAAGGAAATAGCTGAACAACTATTCCTTTCAGAGGGAACCGTTAGAGTGTATTTATCGAAGGTGTATAAAAAGCTCAATGTCAGCTCGCGAACTCAAGCTATATTGCAAGTGAAGGATTGGCAGTAGAACTACTATCGACAAAGGGGATGGCTATAATGGTTGTATTAGTAGAATCGAAAATACAAAAGCCTGTTCATTTTGAAAAGTGGATTAGCAGGGAGAGTATGTTCACCGTCCGACATGAGGCGGTACAGTCAAACGTACTATTTATCAGCGCTCCAACGGGTTATGGTAAGACGACATTTTTAACTCGTTGGTCAGAAGAACTTGATGAACATATTGCATGGCTATCAGTCGATGAAAGCGACAATCAAGCACTTCATTTCTTTGGATATATTATCTATACCGTTTATTCAGCGTGTAATTTGCTACCCAAAAAGAAATTACAAAAGAAGTTAGCCAAAGCAGACCGGAATGAACTGGATGCTATGTGGAGCTACTATAAAGAACTAGACAGAGGTAAAGAAAAGCCGATACGATTGATCATCGATGACTTTCATCATATTAATGATCCAGAACTATTGGAAATGATTCAATACTTTGTAGTAAATTTACCGAAATCATTAAAAATTTGCTTCGCCAGTCGCCATCTTCCCCCCTTTACACTCGCACTATGGCAATCCTTATTAACTGTCACTGAAGTTAGAATGCAGCAATTGCGCATTACGGATGATGATATGAAAAGCTACTTGAAACAACACCCTCAACAGCAAGGATCAGTATGGCAAGAGTTTATTCAAACGGAAGGGTGGCCTGCGGGACTTCAAGAGGTTTTACAGTCACAAGGAATATCTCATCAATTGAGGTCTGACAGGCATCGACAATTCACAATGAATGTCCTAACAAATGATTTATGGAGCAATTTTTCAGGCTCCGCACAGCATTTCCTCTTAGTGACATCCATCTTGGACACAATGAATCAACAGATATGTGATGCCTTACTCGAAAGTAAAGAGAGTCTTATTCATTTAAAGAATTTAGAAGAAAAAGGGTTTTTCATAGAAAGTGATTCAGAAATAGATACACAATATCGCTATCATCCACTTTTTGCTGTAGCGCTACGGCAAAACTTGCAGAAAAACCATTCCAAGGAATTTGTATCTGCTTTGCATAGGAAAGCTGCAGGGATATACTTTCGGCAAGGTAATGTTGTGGAAGCCATCACCCATGCCTTAAAGGGGCAAGCGTACCCACTTGCAAGCACTTGGATGATGCATTACGGTGAGGATCTTATAAAAAATAAAAAAACTGCATCTTTTATCTCCTGGTGTAAAGAATTTGAAAAAGTTCATATTCCATTGGCTTTTGATCTTCAACTGCTCTTTGCTTTTGCCCTTCTAGCTGAGCATCAAGTGGATGAAGCAGATCACGTCATGAACCAAATGACGGCGCAAGGGAATCGGAAAGAATGGAATGCTTTTACCGAAAGAAGTCGATCTGCTGCATACGACTATTTCTTAATCAAATCCTATATCACAATCATTCGAATGGGTGGCGTGACAGAAGTAGGACAGTGGCTGCAAAAGGGCTTTGATTTACATGTAGAAAAAAGCTCCAAACTATACGTGCTACCACTTCAATTTAATAAAGTAGAGCCTGTATTATTACGAACACCACTAGGTTCGGCCAAAAAATTAGGCATACAGCAAACTCTACTAGAGATACAATCTTGCCAGACAAATAAACTGTCCATAATAGGTTATTATCATGGTATTCAAGCTGAAACATTGTACGTGACAGGTTCAATAAAAGAAGCTAGACAGCAACAAGTAGAAGCGCTACTTCTAGCACATCATTTCCAAGATCCAGGTCTGTTGATACCTATGTATGTATTGAGTTGTAAATTGCATATAGCGAATGGTGAGATGGAAAAAGCACATGAGACGATCCGAAGCGCTTTACTATATACCGAAGACGGCTATTGGAAAGGGTTTTTATACGCATTCGAAGCATTCCTGCACTTGAAACAAGACCATCTAGAAGATGCAGAAATGGCGCTCTCGATGATACAACGTGACTATGCAGAAGGTATACAGCAACATCCTTTTGTTACGCTTGTAGAAGCAAGACTGCTTTTGAGAAAAGGGCAATGGGAAGAAGCATTGGAGAAAACATTGTGTGTGAAGTTCGAAGCTTTAGAAGAAAGGCAAGTAGTAACATATATTGAGGCTACGATCTTAGAAAGTTCTTGTTACGCGCGTATGGCATACTGGCCCGAAATGGCTCAGTCCTTACAAGATGCAATGGCTTATAGTAAAGAATATGGCTATACGCAGTTATTCGTGGAAGAAGACAATATGGAGGATATGCTAAAAGAATATGTGAAATTACGTAAGCAACAAATTGATAGGGAATGGACGCAGGTTCCACACTTCTACGTAGAACGCTTGATACAGGCCACAAAAGAAAGGAACCCTGTCCTAGAGTTGCTAACACCACGTGAACAGGAAGTGTTCTCACTTCTTGTGCTAGGTGAAACCAATTATAAAATAGCAAAAAACCTAGCTTTGACGGAAGGGAGCGTGCGGATCTATTTAACTTCTATATATGAAAAGCTATGTGTCAATTCTAGGAAGCAAGCCATGTTAAAGGCGTATAAATAATATAGGACGATACAAATGGCGATACTTCTTACATCAGAAGTGTCGCTTTTTGCTATACTGAATGAAAGTAAAGGAGTGTAAAAACACATGAAGTATCGAGATCGCCCACTTGTACAGGCGTTGCAGGATTTTAACGACAAAAACCCCATTTCACTCCATGTACCTGGCCATAAAAATGGGATGTTATCTGATTTGCCAGAGGCTCTGCGTCAAGCACTTGCATATGACGTAACAGAGTTGACAGGACTCGATGATTTGCATGAGCCGACAGAAGCGATTAAACAAGCTGAAGATAAGCTGTCCAATCTTTATGGAAGTGACCGTAGTTTCTTTTTGGTGAACGGTTCGACAGTAGGGAATCTGGCTATGCTGTATGCGACGGTTCAACGGGGTGACTCAGTTATTGTGCAACGCAATGCACATAAATCGATATTTAATGCACTGGAACTAACAGGTGCCAATGCGGTATTTCTTTCCCCAGATTGGCATGAGCAAACACAAACGGCTGGAACGGTATCGTTGAGAAGTATAAGAGAGGCACTCGCGCAGTATCCGAATAGTAAAGCAGCTATTTTAACTACGCCTACGTATTACGGAATGGTAAATAAAGATCTGAAAGCGATTATAGAAATTTGTCACAGCCATAACATACCGGTTTTAGTGGATGAAGCGCACGGTGCGCATTTTATAGCGAGTAAAGAATTTCCAAAGAGCGCACTAGAACTCGGAGCGGATGTTGTCGTTCAGTCTGCTCATAAAACACTACCTGCTATGACGATGGCATCTTTTTTACATGTTCGTTCGCAATTTATAGAGTTGGAACGAGTGGCTCATTACCTACAAATGTTGCAGTCGAGTAGCCCGTCCTATTTATTAATGGCATCTTTAGATGATGCAAGATATTATGCAGAGATGTATGATGAGGATGACTTTGAAAGTTTTCAACTATACAGAAGTAGTTTAATTCGAGGTTTATCTACTATAAATCACGTCGAAGTAGTGGAGACTGACGATGAACTAAAGTTGCTTATACGTGTAATAGGTCATACCGGGTTTATCTTGCAGGAAGCATTGGAACAACAGGGTGTGTATACGGAGTTGACGGACTTATATCAAGTGCTACTAATACTGCCTTTAGTAAAAGCGAAACATGTAGAATCATGTGCTCATATAATCGACAAATTTAGGCGAGCAGTGGATAGTGTAACAGATCGAGAAGATACGTCAGTAGAAATCCATAACTTCTTGCCAATTAGTACTCCGACATCGGTAGTCTATACGGCAAACCAAATTCATACGATGGATACAGAGTGGGTAGATATTGAGAAGGCAACAGGAAAAGTGGCGGCAGATGCCGTTATTCCCTATCCACCAGGCATTCCTCTAGTATGTGCAGGGGAGCGCATTAGTCGCGAGCACGCTGAACAAATGCATAAACTCTTGACGGCTGGCTGTAGATTTCAGGGAGCATTCAATATTGAGAGGAAACAAATAATAGTAGTAGTCGAATAGATGGGGGATAAAAAGATGGCGGGATTATTCATTAGTTTTGAAGGACCAGAAGGAGCTGGAAAGACGACTGTGTTAGAAGAGATTACAGACCGTCTGAGAGCACAAGGACAAGACGTCGTGATGACTCGAGAACCAGGTGGAATTCCTATTGCAGAAAAGATCCGTGAAGTGATCCTAGATTCGAATCACGATACAATGGACAGCAAAACGGAAGCTTTGTTGTACGCAGCCGCGCGTAGACAACATTTGGTGGAGAAAATCATACCAGCACTTGAGCAGGGTAAAATTGTTCTTTGCGATCGTTTCATCGACAGTTCATTGGCTTATCAAGGTTTCGCACGTGAACTTGGTATTGAAAATGTACTGGCGATTAACTTATTTGCGATTGAGCAATATATGCCAGATTGTACAATCTTCTTCGACGTGCCACCTGAAGTAGGACTAGCTCGAATATGGAAGGATAAAGACCGTGAACGAAATCGTCTAGATTTGGAAAAACTGGATTTTCATAAGCAGGTATACAAAGGCTATCAAGAAGTGATGCGACTGGATAGTGAACGGATTCAGGTGGTGGATGCACAACAAACACCAGAACAAGTAGTTGAAAATGTTTGGCGAATTGTAAGTTCTGAAGTCAACATACACAAGGATTCATGATATAATAAAAAGGAAACAAATTTTCACAAGAAATCGGAAAAGGGGAGAGTACATTGAAACTGATTGTAGCAGTGGTACAGGACCAGGATAGTAACCGATTATCTTCTGCATTGACTAAAAGTGATTTTCGGAATACAAAATTAGCCAGTACAGGTGGATTTCTTCGCGCAGGGAATACGACGTTCCTGATGGGTGTGGAAGATGATTTAGTCTCTAAAGCATTGGATTTAATTCGCGATAATTGTCGCTCTCGCGATCAGATGGTGGCACCCGTTTCACCGATGGGTGGTAATGCAGATTCATATATTCCGTATCCCATTGAGGTAGAAGTGGGCGGAGCTACTGTATTTGTCTTGCCAATTGAACAGTTCCACCATTTTTGATATAGAGGTGAATGCTGATGAAAGTCAATGGTGAATTCCGTACAGGTATGGATAAATTACCGCCAGATCCTCTTCGGCATGCACAAGGTAATAACAAATTTGGACAAATGGTAGAAAAACAAGGGGCGCGTCTGCAAGGAGAACAGATCACAAGGTTGTTTGGGGATATCTCAAATGCTGGAGATCGACTCGCTAGGTCGCGAAACTTACGTGATATGGCAAAATACAAGATGCTCATCAAACGCTTTTTGAAAGAAGCGGTAGATTCGGGTATCGAGTTAACACAATCCCATACATGGAACCAATTCGGTGAAGGTCGCCGATTGAAACTTGTTCAAACAATAGATGAAAAACTAATCGCGTTGACGGAGGCACTTTTGGATGAAGAAGAATCATCCATTGATTTACTCGCCAAAATAGGGGAAATCAAAGGTCTTCTAATCAATTTATATACGTGATCCCGTGCTGCACTCACATGTAGCACGGGGTTTTTTGCAACATGTTTACTAACTAAGGAGGAGCTTGCATGTCAGAGAAGTCGCACGACCATGCATTGCAGTCTCAGAAACAAGTCGTTGATAAGTTAACGAGGATTCACGAAAGACAGCGTATCGGACATGCTTATATATTTGACGGTTCGAACGGTGCTGGCAAGGAAGCGATTGCGCAATATTTTACGAAACTACTGTTATGCATGGAGCCGATAGAAAATGTTCCATGTGAAACATGTCACTCGTGTAAACGTATAGAGTCGGGTAATCATCCGAACGTAGTAATGATTAGACCGGACGGACAAGACATTAAAAAGGATCAAATGTCCGAATTAATTATGAAGATGACGAAAAAAGGATATGAAGAAGGACGAAAAGTATATGTGATTGCGAATGCAGAACGAATGAATACCTCGGCGGCTAATACATTACTGAAATTCCTCGAAGAACCAGAAGGTAGCGTTACGGCCATTTTATTAACTGATTCCTATTCGGCCATTTTGCCAACCATTCAATCACGTTGCCAACGTATTTCGCTACAACCAATGAATCGTCAAGATAGCATAGAAAGTCTTGTTGAAAAAGGAGTTACTGCCTCAATGGCAGCGACAGTAACGATGATGACAGCCAATGTCGAAGTAGCTTATGAAATGGCTCAAGAAGATTCCTTTGTACAGAGACGGAAATTAGTGTTAAAATTAGTAGAGGCAATCGAACAGCGATCTCAAGTTGAGTCGTTACTGTTCATTCAGACAGATTGGATGCCTTTCATGAAGGAAAAAAGTGATTGTGAACAAGGGTTGGATTTGCTTCTCTTTGCATACCGTGATATTGTGGCGGTAAAAGCAGGATTGGAGTCCACTATAGCCTATCCCGATCAATTGGAACTCTTCACAGGACATTCTGTCAAAAATACTTATAGCAGTTTAACTGTTAAAATAGATGCCATCTTGCAGGCGAAAAAACGATTGCATCAAAATATGAATCGTACGCTTTTACTAGAACAATTGGTGCTTACTATGCAGGAGGGGTTATTGTTTGTTTAAAGTCGTAGGCGTCCGCTTTAAAAAAGCGGGTAAGTTATATTATTTTGACCCATTGGATATGCCAATTGAAATTGGCGACTATGTCATTGTAGAAACTGCGAGGGGCGTAGAGTACGGTAAAGTAGCCAGTCGAAGTAATGAAATAGATGATGAAGACGTTGTCTTGCCACTGAAGAAGATCATTCGCCTTGCAGATGAGGGTGATCGTGAACGTGTCAAAGAGAATGAGCAAGAAGCAAAACAAGCATTTGATGTCTGTGTTGGAAAGATTACAGAACATCAATTGGATATGCGTTTAGTAGATGTAGAATATACATTTGATCGAAATAAAATCGTCTTTTACTTTACTGCCGAAGGACGTGTCGATTTCCGTAATCTTGTGAAAGATCTAGCTGCGATATTCCGTACGAGAATTGAATTGCGCCAGATTGGTGTGCGGGATGAAGCAAAGATGCTTGGTGGTATTGGTCCATGCGGTAGAATGCTTTGTTGTTCAACGTTTTTAGGTGATTTCGAGCCAGTATCCATCAAGATGGCAAAAGATCAAAACCTATCATTGAACCCATCGAAGATTTCAGGTCTTTGCGGTCGCTTAATGTGCTGTCTGAAGTATGAAAATGATGCGTACGAAGAAGCGAAAGCACTCATGCCAGATCTAGGTAAACAAGTCGTTACGCCAGATGGAGTAGGGAAAGTGGTTGGGCTAAACCTATTGGAGCGTGTGCTTCAAGTGAATATGCCAGTATTTGAACGAGTAGTGGAATATGCGTGGAGTGAGATTGAGGATTTACAGAAGGAAATAGCTCAATTGACGAAATAATGATGAGGTGGAACAGTTGAAAGAAGTGAACTTTCTTGACAGAGTAATGGATTTTGAACAACAGTTGGATTCTATGCAAAAACAATTCAGAGAACTCATTGGTTTTGTAGCAGAGATGACTGAAGAAAACCACTCGCTTCGTCTGGAAAACCATCATCTGCGAACGCGACTCGATGAAATCGATAAGATTACACAAGAAATAGAAGAGGCCGCGCGTGATGAACGTCCAAAGAAGCTAGATGTGGGCGAAGGCGTAGACAATCTGGCACGCTTGTACAATGAAGGTTTTCATGTGTGCAATGTACATTACGGCAGCAGTCGTAAAGGCGAAGATTGTCTATTCTGCCTATCATTTTTAAATAAACAGAACGGTTGAAAGGTCAATTCCTATTTTTAGGTATTGGCTTTTTCTTTTGATTGAAGGAGTGTAGATTGTGAACCTACAAGGCGATGAACGACTAGATTATTTATTGGCAGAGGACTTGCGCATCATTCAGAGTCCTTCTGTTTTTTCCTTTTCCTTAGACGCGGTGCTATTGGCGCGTTTTGCCTACATGCCGATTCGTGGAGGAAAGATTGTGGATTTGTGTACGGGTAATGGTGTAATCCCACTATTCATGAGCGCCCGAACGAAAGGCAAGATTATCGGTATTGAATTGCAAGAGCGTCTAGCAGATATGGCGCAAAGAAGTGTAGTGCTTAACCATTTAGGAGAGCAAATCACGATTAAAAATGGAAATGTTATCGGTATTGCAAAAGACATAGGCTACGAATTGTACGATACAGTTACATGCAATCCACCTTATTTCCCGGCCAATGAAGCAAGTGCTAGAAATAAAAGTGATTATTATACAATTGCTAGACATGAAGTGGAGCTAACGCTCGATCAAGCCGTCAAGTCTGCAAGTGAGTTGTTGAAGCAGGGCGGGAAAGCTGCATTTGTTCATCGTCCTGGTAGGCTTCTCGATATCGTTACATCAATGAGACAGTACCGTTTAGAACCAAAGCGCATTCGTTTTGTTTACCCGAAAGAAGGAAAAGAAGCGAATACACTTTTAATCGAAGCCATTAAGGATGGGAAACCTGATCTGAAAATCCTTCCACCTTTATACGTCTACCGCGAAAATGGAGAGTATACAGAAGAAGTGAGGCAGTTATTGTATGGAGAAGAATGAACACTTTTTCTATGTACTAACATGTAATGATGGATCGTATTATGCGGGGTACACGAATGATTTAGAACGTCGCTTGCGTGTACATAATGAAGGAAAAGGTGCAAAGTATACAAGAGGTCGCTTACCGGTACAATATATTTATAAAGAATCGTTTGAAACACAGCGACAAGCAATGCAAGCGGAATATCAATTTAAGCAATTAACTCGAAAACAAAAAGAGCACTTTCTAAAAAAGGAGCGATCCACATGATTACATCTCAAAAAAGTGCCGAAACTACAGATCTAGGGAAGCTGTTCATTGTAGGCACACCAATCGGCAATCTGGAAGACATGACATTCCGTGCCGTCCGGATCTTACAAGAAGTAGATTATATCGCGGCAGAAGATACACGTAATACAATCAAACTATGTAATCATTTTGAGATTCAAACACAAATGATCAGCTATCACGAACATAATACGCGGGTGGCTGGGGATAAGATTATAGAACTACTTCAAGATGGGAAGGATATTGCTATTGTCAGTGATGCCGGAATGCCATGTATTTCAGATCCAGGCGCAGATCTTGTGGAACTGGCGATTGAACACGGAGTTGCTGTTGTTCCTGTTCCAGGACCGAACGCAGCGGTTACAGCGTTGGTAGCCTCAGGCATTACACCGCAACCATTTCTATTCTATGGGTTTTTATCACGGCAAAAGAAGGAATTGAAGACACAGCTTGAGAAATTGCAAGGCTATGAGGAGACATTGTTGTTTTACGAAGCTCCACATCGTCTAAAACAAACATTACGTGGTTTAGCGGAACAATTTGGTAATGAACGAAAGATTGTTATGGCACGTGAATTGACGAAACGATTTGAAGAGTTGTTGAGAGGGACGCTTGCAGAAGCAGTAGAATGGGCTGAAACGAATGAAGTCAGAGGTGAGTTTTGCTTAGTTGTGGAAGGAAATCAACATGTACAACACACTGTTGCAACTGCCTGGTGGACAGACTTGTCTATGAAGGAGCACGTAGAACATGTAATAGAAGAAAAAGCGATTCGTTCGAAGGATGCTATCAAGGAAGTAGCGGAAGCACGTGAAGTAAGTAAACGGGATGTCTATCAAGCATATCACGTAGAATAAGACAAAAAAATCCTGAGCGGATAACCGTTCAGGATTTTTGCAAATTAATTGATTTTGTTTTGAATTTCATCCATCAATTGTTTTGCGCCTTCAGGACTCAAAATTAGCTTACCGTCGATCAAACGAAGATTATCGTCTGATACTTCTCCAGTAATAGAACATGTCATATTAGGCAAGTACTTTTTCAAGATAATTTTGTCATCGTCCACGTATATTTCTAACGCGTCTTTTTGCTCAATACCAAGCGTGCGACGCAGTTCAATCGGGATTACAACGTGGCCTAGCTCGTCAACTTTCCTTACAATTCCAGTAGACTTCATGAGAAGAATTCCTCCTACACTATAGATTTAACATTCGTCAAAATTCGACATATTTCTTTTGTCTATTAAACATCATACCAACTCTTCCAATAACCGTCAATCATCATAACTTAAATAAACACTATTATTTTTTATTAAATTTTTGACAGGTAAAAAATGAGAGATGTTGAATGTATGAGGATTACAGACAGTGAGCAAGCTGAAAGAAGTTATAGGAAGTATAGGGTTCGGATGATAACATGGCACTTTTGTGCAATATCCGATAAAATGAAAGTACACATCAAATATTTGGAGGAATTACACGTGGAGAATCAATCTAAAACATTTTATATTACAACACCCATTTATTATCCAAGTGGGAAATTTCATATAGGAACGGCATATACAACAATCGCTTCTGACGCTATGGCGCGTTATAAGCGTTTGCGCGGATATGACGTCAGATTCCTAACTGGAATGGACGAGCATGGACAGAAGATCCAAGAAAAGGCAGAAGAAGAAGGTCTATCGCCCATTAAATATGTTGACGGTATTGCAGACGTTGCGAAGGACCTATGGAAACTGATGGATATCACGTACGATGACTTAATCCGTACAACAGAAGATCGTCACAAGACAGTCGTTGAAAAGATATTCAAGAAATTCCTTGATAATGGAGACATTTATAAAGGAAAGTATGAAGGATGGAAATGCGTGCCATGTGAATCATACTTTACCGAGTCGCAACTTGTTGACGGGAATTGTCCGGACTGCGGCCGCCCCGTTCACCGCGTAGAAGAAGAGTCGTACTTCTTCAACATGAAGAAATACGCAGACCGCTTACTTGCGTATTATGAAGAGAATCCTACATTTATTGAACCAGAATCACGCAAAAATGAAATGATCAATAACTTCATTAAACCTGGACTTGAGGATTTATCCGTTTCTCGTATGTCATTTGACTGGGGAATTAAAGTGCCTGGAGATCCAAAGCACGTTATTTACGTATGGGTCGATGCATTGACAAATTATATTACTGCTCTTGGTTATATGTCCGATGACGAATCTTTATTCAATAAATACTGGCCAGCGGATGTTCATGTAGTAGGGAAAGATATTGTTCGTTTCCATACAATCTATTGGCCGATATTCTTGATGGCACTTGATCTTCCTTTGCCAAAAAAGGTATTTGCACATGGATTCATCATGATGAAAGACGGCAAAATGTCTAAATCTAAAGGTAATGTAGTGTATCCAGAAATGCTCGTTGAACGCTATGGCCTCGATGCTACACGTTATTTCTTGCTTCGTGAATTACCGTTCGGACAAGATGGTGTATTCTCACCGGAGGCATTTGTCGAGCGTATTAACTATGACTTAGCGAATGATTTAGGAAACTTATTAAACCGAACCATCTCCATGATCAATAAATACTTCGATGGAGAAATTTTAACAAAGGATCTTGTGCCGACGGAGTTTGATGCGCCGTTACGTGATATGATTCAGCATACGGTGAAGAAATATGAGACTTCTATGGAAAAAATGCAGTTTAGTGTCGTACTTTCTGACGTGTGGGCATTGATTTCCCGCACAAATAAGTATATTGATGAGACATCTCCATGGGTATTGGCAAAATCAGAAGAAGATCGCATGAAACTAGCGTCCGTTATGTATCATTTAGCATTATCTCTTCATCATACAGCAATACTCTTGCAGCCATTCATGACAAACGCGCCTAAACAAATGATAGAACAACTGGGTCTCACTGAAGATTCATTGAACTGGGCTTCATTAGATGAAGGCTATGCTATTCCTGCAGGTACAAAAGTTATCAAAAAAGGTGTTCCCATCTTCCCGCGTCTTGAAACAGAAGTAGAAGTTGAATATATTCGTCAGCAAATGGCGATTACGGCACCTGCTGAAGTAGAAGAGAAGGTAGAAGAAGTGAAAGAAGAAACAAATGAAATTACGTTTGAGGCATTCATGAATGTAGATATGCGTGTAGCAACTGTCACAGCATGCGAAAAAATGCCGAAAGCTGACAAGTTGTTGAAGTTGCAAGTGGACTTGGGTTACGAGCAACGTCAAGTCGTGTCTGGTATTGCGCAACATTACAGCGCTGAAGACGTAGTAGGCATGAAAGTAATAGTTGTTGCGAATTTGAAGCCGGTTAAACTGCGTGGAGAATTATCACAAGGTATGATCTTGGCGGGCGAAAAAGACGGTGTGTTAAAACTTGCAACAGTCGATCCTTCATTAGAGAACGGCGCACAAGTAAAATAAGTTAATAAAATACAAAGCTGTCATCAGAAGTCGGAATTAACGATTTCTGATGACGGCTTTTTTCATTTTGACATGAATTGAGTGAGTGGAGAGTAAGATGCGTAGGGTAATAGTGCTGAGTACTAGTCAGGAAAAACTAATAAGGACGCTATCAGCACTACGGTTTCTTAAAATCTTGAAGGGAGAATACAGCACGAGTTGATCGGAGTGGAACGCGTCGCACTAGAATGCAGATCAACGGCTCACACCCACTACCCAAGTTTTATGTCATAAATGTTACAACAAACCTATAAAAGCCAATAGTTTGCCATATACACCCCAATGGCTCAGCATGTCTACTAGTAAAGCATTCCTGGTTGACTAGACAGAATTAACAAACTACTTGTTACACAACTGTAATACAAATGAGATGAAAGACACAAACAAAAATTATAGAATAGGAAACAGTGTTAGGAGAGATACTATGTTTATTGATACACATGTTCACTTAAATGCAGATCAATACGAAGAAGACGTGGAAGAAGTCATTCAACGTGCAATTGATGCAAACGTAGAAAAGATGGTTGTAGTTGGGTTTGATACAAAAACTATCAACAAGGCCATGGAATTAGTAGAACAATATCCATTCATCTATGGCGTTATTGGCTGGCATCCTGTTGATGCAATAGATTGCACAGAAAGCGATCTACAATGGATCAAGGAATTAGCAGCGCATCCAAAGGTGGTCGGAATCGGAGAAACCGGTCTCGATTATCACTGGGATAAATCGCCGAAAGACATACAGCAAGAAGTATTTCGCAAACAAATACAGTTGGCTAAAGAAGTAGATTTGCCAATCATCATTCATAACCGCGACGCAACAGGCGATGTAGTTCGCATTCTACAAGAAGAAAATGCGGCGGAAGTCGGAGGGATCATGCATTGTTACGGCGGCAGCGTGGAAACAGCTAAACAATGTATAGATATGAACTTCTTCATCTCGCTAGGTGGACCTGTAACATTTAAAAATGCTAGAATGCCGAAAGAAGTAGCGACACAGATTCCGCTTGACAAGCTACTGATCGAAACGGATGCACCATACTTAGCGCCGCATCCTTATCGAGGGAAACGTAATGAACCTTCTTATGTACCACTGGTGGCAGAAGAAATTGCCCGCTTAAAGGAAGTATCGGTTGAGGAAGTAGCCAAACAAACGACTGCAAATGCATTACAACTGTTTAAGATTCAGTGAACGATTTATGGCGATTATTTGTCTTACACGTCTGAAAAGATTCTAGTTGGCAAGGATAGGTAGTTTAATAGTTTGACAGTGAAAAATAAACGCTATATACTCAGCCGAGTAATGAAAGGGGAAACTTTTACATGTCTCAGAAGAATAATAAGGGTATGCGTATTGCAGTTTTATTCATGGCAATCGCATTATTCGTAGCAACAACGTCACTCGTATTGATTGACGGGAAAAAGAAAAACGTCTCAATGGATCTTAATGGAAAGCAAATAGAATTACGTACAGCAGAAGCTACGGTTGGAGAAGTATTAGCGGCAAATGACGTAAAAGTAGCAAAACATGACATAGTAGAACCGGCAGTCAACACGCCAGTTGAAAACGATACAGCAATCAAATGGCAAAAAGCTAAACAAGTTATGATTGATGTAGATGGCAAGACACAAGAGCTATGGACAACAGATGCTACAGTAAATGATGTCTTGAAGACAGCGGGAATTGAAATCACTACACATGATGAAATCGAACCTGCTCTAGAAACGAAGATTACAGACAATCAGCCAATTGCGATTGCAAAAGCATTTCCTGTTACGGTTAAAGACGGTGGAAAAGAAAGTACTGTATGGTCTACTCAAACTACAGTGAGAAAGTTTTTAACGGATCAGAACATCCGTCTTTCAAACTTGGATAAAGTAGAAGGTGACACAAGTGCGAAACTAACAGCATCAAATGCAGTGGTAAACATCGCGCGTGTTGAAAAAGTTACTGATGTAGTAGTAGAACCAGCAGATTTCAAAACAAAGAGAAAAACAGATATGACAATGCTTAAAGGTGAAGAGAAAGTCGTCACGAATGGTAAAAAGGGTAAGTTACAAAAGAAGTTCCAAATCACGAAAAAGAACGGAAAAATCGTTTCACGTGAATTCGTTGGCAAAACAATGGTAGAAGAACCAACGGCCAAAGTAGTTCACGTAGGAGCTAAAGCACCTAAAGTAGAAGTAGCGGCTGCACCGGCAAAAGCGGCTACAAGCGCGTCGGCAAAATCTTCAAGCACGCCAGCAAAAGCACAAGTTGCAGTATCACGTGGCAACAGCGGGGAGCCTAGCGGCGGAAAAGAATTCTACGCTAATGCAAGCGCGTATACAGCTTATTGTAACGGATGTTCGGGAATCACAGCTACAGGCGTTAACTTGCGCGCAAATCCAGGTATGAAATTGATTGCAGTAGATCCGAGAGTCATTCCACTAGGCTCTAAAGTATGGGTGGAAGGCTATGGTTACGCAATTGCAGGAGATACAGGGGGCGCTATTAAAGGAAACCGTATCGACTTGCACATGCCTACAAAAGAAGCGGCTTATGCATTTGGTCGCCGTCAAGTAAAAATTAAAGTTATCAACTAATAAAAGCTAGCCGATAAGGAGAAGAAAAACTCTTCCTCTTATCGGTTTTTTCTGTTTCCTATCGGTAAGGTTGTATAGAATAGAAAAACGCAGTAAAATAGTAAGAATGATATCGTGAGAAAAGAGGAATGTTGTGAATATAGAAGAAGTAGTCGTAGTTGAAGGAAAGTCTGACACAGTGGCTGTGAAACGTGCAACAGGAGCAGATACGATTGAAACGAATGGTTCAGCAATCTCGGACAAGACCATCGAGCGGATACGTCATGCACAACAGACACGTGGGGTCATCGTCTTCACTGATCCAGACTTTCCTGGACGACGTATTCGGGCCATAATTGAAGAACAAATCCCTGATGTTAAACATGCGTTTTTACCGAAGAAGGAAACTATAGCGAAAAATGGTCGTGGTTTAGGGATTGAACACGCGAATGATGAAGCGATTCGTCAAGCGTTGGCTTCTGTTTATACAGTGAGCGAGCATACAATAGAAGAGATACCGATGGCTGTATTATTAGAGGCAAGATTGATCGGTCACAGTGATTCGAGAAAGCGCAGAGAACGTTTGTCAGAATTACTGCATATAGGACAGGTAAACGGCAAAGGATTGAAGAAACGACTGGAGATGTTCCGAATTTCTATCGCAACATTCAATGAAGCGATACAAGTTCTTGACGAGGAGGAAATGACAACTGATGTATAAAGACATAGCAACGCCAGCGAGAACGAAAGAAATCTTGCAAAAGCATGGTTTTTCATTCAAGAAGAGTTTAGGTCAAAATTTCTTAGTGGATTCAAACGTACTGCATAACATCGTCTCGCATGCAGCGATCACGAAAGATACAGGGGTAATTGAAGTAGGACCAGGAATCGGTGCGTTAACAGAGCATCTTGCACGGCAGGCAGGTAAGGTTGTGGCGTTTGAAATAGACGGTCGACTGTTACCCGTACTCGAAGATACGATGTCACCTTATTCGAATGTCACCGTCATTCATCAAGACGTATTAAAAGCGGATATTCATCAAGTGATTGAAGAACAATTTGCAGACTATGAAGACATCGTAGTTGTCGCCAATTTACCGTATTATATTACAACGCCGATCATAATGAAATTCTTGATGGAAAAAGCTCGCGTTAGTCAGCTTGTTATTATGATGCAAAAAGAAGTAGCTGATCGAATAACGGCAGTGCCTAGCACGAAGGCATATGGTTCATTATCAATCGCTGTCCAGTACTATATGGACGCAGAAGTATCTATGATTGTGCCGAAGACAGTGTTCATTCCGCAACCGAACGTGGAGTCAGCCGTACTTAGTTTGACGCGCAGAGAAGAGGCACACGCTCCTGTAGCGGATGAAGACTTCTTATTCACTGTGACGCAAGGATCGTTCTTGCATCGCCGCAAGACGCTGTGGAACAATCTTCAAGCATCGCTACCTGAGGGGAAAGAAAAAAAGGAACTGATTCAACAAGCATTTGAACAATCAGGTATAGATCCGATCCGACGAGGGGAAACATTATCGATTGCAGAGTTCATTAAACTGGCCAATGCACTATACCCTCACTTTGGCAAGCTAAAACCGGAATAAAATTAATGACAATTTCATATGAAAAAATAGTGAATTTCATCATAAAGTAATTGACAAAGACATAGACAAACTGTTAAAATAAAAATTTTATTGACAAACGCATGTAAAAATGTTATGCTTATATTTAGTGAGGTGTAAGTAACATGCCAAAAACATTAGCAGACATTAAAAAGTCACTGGACGCTCATTTAGGGAAACGTCTTCACTTGAAAGCAAATGGTGGTCGTAAGAAGACGATCGAACATGCTGGAGTGTTGCGCGATACGTATCGTGCCGTTTTCGTAGTAGAGTTGGATCAGGATGACAATGCGTTTGAAAGAGTTTCTTACAGCTATGCTGATATTTTAACCGAAGCGGTTGAAATAACAGTTCTTGATGGTTCGGACCAAACAGCGTTTATCATCAAGTAATTCATCATGCTATTTTAATTTATTTCCTAGTGAATCCGCCAGAACTTCTTGGCGGATTTTTTATTATTTTGCATAAACGAAGTGTGATTTTCTCTAAATGGCTCATATTACATATGTCAGCCGAAAAGGAGGAAACTAAAATGGCGAGAAAAGGCGTCATGTCAGATCAATTGAAAGTAGAAATCGCGAAAGAGCTTGGCTTCTATGACGTTGTTCAGAAAGAAGGCTGGGGCGGTATTCGCTCACGTGATGCAGGAAACATGGTAAAACATGCAATTGAAATGGCAAGTAGACAAGTGGAGGAAAAGAAATAATCCAACCAATGTCCGTAGAATCCAAAACAGGCTGACAGATAGAACTGCAAAGGCATAATTGCTTTGCGGTTCTTTTTTTGATAAATGAGAAGGCTATATACCGGTCATATTGACTGGTATATAGCCTTTCGATCATATTAAATTACTTACGCTTCCACTGTACACTGTCACTAGGGACATTCGCACGTGTCCACCATTTCGCTTCATATAGATTGCCGTTGTACATCACATGGTCGCCAGTAACGTATACATTTGTAGTACGCCATTGTGGCACGCCTGTAGCAGCGGATTTTACTAATGTCCAAACCGCTGAATCGCCAGGAAGATCTCCACGTGTCCACCACTTCGCTTCATATAAATCGTTATTATATAGAACTTGATTCCCTACTAGATAGACTAGTTTCTTTTCCCACTTCTTCACGTCAGCATTGATGATCTTGATGAATTTCCAAACATCCTTTTCCCCTGGAGTATCACCGCTCGTCCACCATTGTGCTTCGTAAACGATTCCTTCATGTAGCACTTGATTCCCTACCGTATAAACGTTCTTCATCTTCCAGTCGCGAATCTCCGTGGTAGAAGACTCAAGTAGCATCCACACGGCTGAATCACCAGGGAGATCACCGCGAGTCCACCATTTCGCTTCGTATAAGCTGCCTTCAAATCGTGCCTGGTCTCCTTCTACATAGACAATACCTTGATCCCATTTGACCGTGGGTTGAGTTGGTTTGTCCTTATCGGGCTTTGGCTGTGTTTCAGGTGCTAAGCTTGGTTTGCTTGGCGTTAGAGGTACCATGTCCACAGTTTTGTCGGGCTCAGTCGGTTGTACTTGTTTACCGCCGAAATCAGCATCAATCACATTGTAGAAAGCATTCTTTGTATCGCCGATGTTCCATACGGCTAGAATTACATGATAACCGGTCCGTTCAGGTATGTTACAAGTATGTTTTACTTCGGAAAGCGGTCTTTGTTTCTTCCCGTCTACTGTACAGAACTTTTGGAGATCAGCCCGTTTTAATGGCTGATTCGTATCCCATCCTGTCCGTGTTATGTAATATTCCCATGAAGCAGTCACATGTGGTGCTGTAAATTTCCATTTGAATTGATTGGTACCTTTTTTCATCGGTACCTTTTGCCAACGAAGGCGTGTTTGTGTATCTAACTCGAAGAAAATATTAGCACTGGCAATTTTCCCGTCTGCTGGACCGCCTATCGGGAAGTTCCCGGGTGCTTCCAAGCTTTGTGGTTCATAAATTATTTTACCGCAGTTCTTATTATCTCCTTGCTTGCATAAAAGTGCTCGACTTTCGGGTTGGCTTACATATCCGTGCGCAGATGCTTGGTTGGTAAATGAAAAAGTCGCAAGCAGGACAATTAGCGCACCAAAGAAGATAGGCAAGACCGCTATGCGGGACATTCGTAACCACATTTGTTTCTTCCTCCTTATAGTTTGGAATAACTATGTTTTATATGGCTTCATCATAGAACCATTTTCCGTAAGAATCAATGTTTGAAATACAGCACTATTATAGTAAATTCAATTAGTAATTAACAAAAATGTGTCGCGAAAGAAATATTTGACAGTAATAATGGATAATAAGTATAACTATATACCTGTTAAGAAAAGTCTATATATACAGGAATTCGGTGTTTAATTGATGGCAAAATAAGAATTTATACTTATCAATATTTATAACGTTGTGTTGCACAGCACAAAGTTGATAGTTTATTCTGACTAACCATTACATATTCAGTAGTGATATAGCGTTGATGTCTTTGGAAAATAGTACTGTATGTATATATATGTACAAATGGGGTGTATACAAGTAGCGAATTTAGTACGTTTGTGTAGTAAAACAACATGTTTTAACGTTTTCATCTTATACCTAAATTAACATGATATAGTCAGTACATATTATGGGAAAAGGGGACCAATACGTATGAAAAAGATTTTTACAGTAATTTTGCTACTTGTTTTGACACTATCGTCAGCTCCTACAACACATGCTTCTACTAAAGTATTTACAGATGTTCCGAAAACTCACCCGAACTATACGGCTATTATGTATTTATTGGAAAACAAAGTGATTGAACCTACTGCGCATTTTGGGTTAAACGATAAAGTGACACGTGAAGAAGTAGCAATTATGGTGGCTAAAGCGACAGGGCTTGATGGAAAGAAAACGAAGACGAAGTTTAAAGATGTTCCCGCCAGCAGATACTCATCTGGCTATATCAACTCTGCGGTGAAAGCAGGAATTATAAACGGCTATCCCGATGGTACATTTAAACCGACGCAAAAAGTAACACGTGGACATATGGCTGCATTCATTGCGAATGCGTTTAAACTGACGAAAGAAAAAGATATTCGATTTAAGGACGTACCGAAGGGTTCTACTGCGTATAATGCGGTGCGTAAGCTAGCTTTTGAAAATATTACCTCGGGCTATCCGGACGGCACGTTTAAACCGAATGAAACACTGACTCGTTCGCATATTGCTGCATTCGTAGCAAGAGCTATGGATCCCGCATTCCGACCTGTGCCGCCTGTCATGGTTACAAGAGGTATTCATTTTGGAATGGATCCTGCACAAGTAATGAATGTCGAATCAAAGTCACCAGCTATATTGCTGTCCAATTTACGTGAAGGAAATAAACGATTATTGATCTACCGGACTACAAAGTATAATTACTATACAGATCTAATTTACTACTTTGAAAATAATAAGTTGCAGTTCATAAGTTATGACTTTATGGGTGGCGAAGACTACTATCATACTTCAGGTGAGATGTTTGCAATATACAATGAATTAAACGAACAGGCACAACGTGAATTCGGAGCAGACTATTACTCGGACACAGATAATGAAACTACATTCAATTCAGGATGGGAAAAGACCGGATACGTAGTAATTCTTACAGTGAATGATGACAATGTAAGTACTGCCGCTAATTTAGTGTATTTGCCGCATTCAATGTTAAAGTAACAGGTTGTTTATTGGAGTTACAAAGTGAAATATCTTTGTAACTTTTTTCTATTACACAAAACGAACGTGGAAACTTCAAATTTTTACAATTTACGTTATGCTAGAGTGAACAGTCACTATACGTTTTAGAATTCTCAGGGCTGTTTTAGTCGCCCGAAATGGTAGGAGGGGAAATGGTGAAGAAAGGCAATTTAGGACGAGCTCTATTTGCAGGTATCTTTGTCGGTATGATCAGCTTCATCAAAGAGTTGTTTTTTCCAGAACTGAATTCTTTTATATCTATTGCGCTTATGGTAGTCGCTGCTTTAATAGGTTATTCGTTGGGAAATAAAATATGGGTCAGACGTGAAGAAGAGAGAAACACTAAAACTACTACATAATCTTTTAAAGGGAGGTTAGTAAAGATGTGGAATCAAAATGACTTAACAAAAGAATTGGGTATTACCTATCCCATTATACAAGCAGGAATGGCTGGCGGTACGACCACGCCAGAACTGATAGCGGCTGTATCCAATGCGGGTGGTTTAGGTACACTGGGCGCGGGCTATATGAAAGCAGAAGACATGAAAGCAACAATAAAACAGATTAAGGAATTAACGAATCGACCTTTTGGTGTCAATTTATTTATTCCCGAGACATCTGATCTATCCAAAGAAAAGATTAAGAAGGCTAATGATTTATTACGACCATACCGTGAAGAGTTACATGTTTCAGAGCCAGAAGTGAAAATGATATCTACAGCAAACTTTGAACAGCAAATAGAAATTATTATACAAGAAAAAATAGCAGTTTGTAGCTTCACGTTTGGTGTTCCGACTAAGGACATAGTCCAACGACTAAAAGCAGATAACATCCTCGTCATGGGGACTGCCACGACAGTGAAAGAGGCAATGATCAATGAAGAGTCGGGTGTGGATATGGTCGTCATGCAAGGTAGTGAAGCAGGTGGTCATCGAGGTACGTTTTCGGGAAGTTTCGATGATTCTATGATCGGAACGATGTCGCTTGTACCGCAAGCTGCGGACGCAGTGCAAATCCCGGTTATTGCAGCCGGAGGAATAATGGACGGAAGAGGCGTTTTGGCAGCTCTTACACTTGGCGCGCAAGCTGTTCAAATGGGGACGGCTTTTGTAACGGCTATTGAAAGTGGCGCAAAATCACAGCACGCCGACGCCATTTTACATAGTACGGAAGATCAAACTGTCATCACATCGGTATTTAGCGGCAAGCCAGCTAGAGGCATTCAGAATGAGTTTATAACGAAAATGAAACCTTATGAAGAAAGTCTGCCTGATTATCCTATAATGAATACATTAACAACAGGAATACGCAATGAGGCCGCTAAGCAAAATCGTCCTGAATGGATACATCTTTGGAGCGGACAATCGCCCCGTTTGAGTAAGAAGCAACATGTTGCGGACTTACTAGCGGAAATCGTTTCCCAAGTAGAGAAGATCATACGCAATAGATGATAGGAGGATGGATGATGGTTAAACATAAAATCTATACAATGAGTTTCGCGAGTGTGTATCCATTGTATATTAAAAAGGTAGAGAGAAAAGGACGTACAAAGTCGGAGGTCGATGAAATCATTCATTGGTTAACGGGATATAACCAACAGGAGTTGGAAGCGCTAATTGAAAAACAAACAGACTTTGAGACCTTCTTTTCTGAGGCTCCTAAGTTGAACCCTTCTCGGACGTTGATTAAAGGTATTATATGCGGTATTAGAGTAGAAGAAATTGAAGAGCCAACGATGCGAGAAATTCGTTATTTGGATAAGTTAATTGACGAGTTGGCGAAAGGGAAATCGATGGAAAAGATTTTGCGTCAATAAGAACTGAAGTTGCAGTTGAACAATCAAGTTGTAGTAAAGCAAATGTCTAATGACTGCCCTATCAAAATTAGAGTAAAGAACCGTGTATTTCTTTGCGGTTCTTTTTTTTATTAATCCTCCTATGTTCTATTCATTCTGTGGTAATATATGAGCAAGAACAATGCTGTGGGGAGGGAGCTTTTATCATGATTTACGAAAAGGCGCCTGCGAAAATCAACTTAACATTAGATGTGTTAAGCAAAAGACCGGATGGCTATCATGATGTCGAAATGATTATGACAACGGTTGATTTGGCAGACCGTATATGGCTTCGTCCAACGACGGATCATGCTATTACAATTAAATCGTCTCATCGATTTGTGCCGAATGATCGCAAAAACTTGGCGTATCAGGCAGCGGATTTATTGCGTAAGCGCTATAGCTTGGATTATGGAGTTGAAATTACTCTGGATAAGAATATACCGATTGCCGCTGGACTAGCAGGTGGTAGCTCAGATGCAGCTGCAGCTCTTCGTGGATTGAATCGGCTGTGGAATCTCGGGCTATCACTTGATCAATTAGCGGTGCTTGGTTCCGAAATTGGCTCAGACGTGTCGTTCTGTGTATACGGTGGCACGGCTATTGCAAGGGGACGTGGAGAAGATATCACTCATCTACCAGCTCCACCTAATTGCTGGGTCGTGCTGGCGAAGCCGACAATTGGCGTATCGACAGGCAATATCTATGGTCAGTTGGACTTGTCCTCCATTTCGCATCCCCAAACGGAGCGTATGATGGAAGCTTTGCAGGCAAGTGATTATGACAAGATGTGTGCTTCGCTAGGAAATGTACTGGAGCCCGTAACGATGGGTCTCCATAAAGAAGTTGTCATACTTAAAGAACAAATGGAGCGTTTTGGGGCAGATGCTGTTTTAATGAGCGGTAGCGGTCCGACAGTCTTTGGATTAGTGAAGCATGAATCGCGTGTACCAAGAATCGTCAACGCCTTGAAAGGGTTCTGCCAGGATGTACATGCCGTACGTATGCTTGGTGAACGTATTGTAGTTGATTAATACCGGACGATTATGATAGTCTACTTATAAATCATTCGGATTTAGGAGTCGGTATTATATGAAATGGAAAAGAAGTGAAAGGCTTGTCGATATGACGCGTCATTTGCTGGAAAATCCACACACACTCATTTCTTTGACGTTTTTTTCGAACCGGTATTCAGCCGCCAAGTCCTCAATTAGTGAAGATCTTGGTATTTTGAAAGAGACATTTGAAGAAAGCGGTACGGGTCGTTTAATCACGATTTCAGGTGCGGCTGGCGGTATTAAATATATTCCGTTAGTCAGTCGTGAGGAGATAAAAGAAGTCATTCATTCATTAATGAACGAACTTAGAAAGTCAGATCGACTACTTCCAGGTGGTTATTTGTATATGACTGATCTGTTAGGAAATCCCAGGTTTCTTGATCGAATCGGCAAAGTAATTGCGACAGCTTTCTATGATAAAGAAATTGATGCAATTATGACAGTTGCGACAAAGGGCATTCCTATCGCCCACGCGATTGCGCGGCATTTGAACGTACCTGTCATCGTCGTTCGAAGAGATAGCAAAGTGACGGAAGGTTCTACTGTCAGCATTAATTACGTTTCGGGTTCTGCGCGCAGGATCCAGACGATGGTGCTGTCGAAGAGAAGTATGCAGAGCGGTCAGAAAGTATTGTTGACAGATGATTTTATGAAAGTGGGCGGCACGATGCAAGGTATGAAGAGCCTGCTTGAAGAATTCGACTGTGAACTTGGCGGAGTGGCGGTTTTGGTGGAAGCTGAACATCTCGAAGAAGTTCTGGTAGATGATTATCTTTCATTGGTGAAACTGCATGCGGTTGACGAGAAACACCGTAAGATTGAGCTGGAAGAAGGAAATTATTTCACGAGAGGCGGTAATGAGTTATGGAATACGTAAAAACAGAACAAGCTCCACAAGCAATTGGACCGTATTCACAGGCAGTAAAAGTGAACGGAGTAGTGTACACGTCTGGACAAATTCCTCTGACGCTTGCTGGGGAAGTAGTAAGCGGCGGAATCGAAGAACAAACGAATCAAGTTCTTCACAACCTAAAAAAAGTACTTGAAGAAGCAGGTTCAAGTTTACAACAAGTCATTAAAACGACAGTATTCATTCAGGATATGAATGAATTCGGAGCGTTAAACGCCATTTATGAAGAACACTTCGGTGAGCACAAACCGGCTCGCTCGACAGTGGAGGTGGCACGCCTTCCAAAAGACGTACGAGTGGAAATAGAAGCAATCGCGCTTTGTCAATAATAGAAATTGAAATCCGCCATGATCAGCATAAGATCATGGCGGATTTTTCTCGTTATGGCATAATAATTAGGCTAAAAGTAGCCTGACATTTGAAGTATTATACAAAAATTTAAAAATTCACAAAAAATTCTATTTTCATTTGACGGGAAAACTAGTATTATAGAATCAGCACAAGTATTATGGTTAAAATGTAATCATACCAACTAACCTAGAATACGTTCAGTGTCAGTAGACAACAAGGGAGTGGGGAAAATGGAGATCACAGATGTGAGATTACGCAAGGTAGACACGGAAGGTAGAATGAGAGCAATTGCTTCCATTACGCTTAACGATCAATTTGTCATCCATGATATCCGAGTCATCGAGGGGAATGACGGATTATTCGTGGCAATGCCGAGCAAGCGCACACCGGATGGGGAGTTCCGCGATGTGGCACATCCGATTAATTCGGATGCACGAACTAAGGTACAAGAGTCCATCCTGGCAGCATATCATCAAGTAGGCGAGCAGCAAGGGGAATTGCAAGAGGCTGTTCTATAATTTTATAAAGTAAGACAGCGTTTCCATATGTCGTATCCACAAAAAAGCCATCTATTCGAGTAGATGGCCTTTTTGTTGTTTTGAAATAGTAATGGAAAAGCTAGAAATGGGATAGGGGATGGGATTTTCGTTGCGAGCGGACGCTTTCCCATGGGCTCTCGGTGAGCCAACCAGGTCGCAAGCTCCCTTTTGGTTGTCTCTCCTTTCGAGCTGATCCATCGGGAGTCGCCGCTCGCAACGAAAATCCCTGCATTGTAAGTAGATAATACTTATTATTGTCCATAGAAGTTAGGTTTGTATTTTTATGTACTTGAACTTAAACAAGTTAAAAGACAACAATAAATTACACATTACCGCTAGTGAGTGATCTATATCTTTCCGCTATCTATGTAGGATTGAAGCGGAAGCTGGGGCGACTCCGAGTGGATCAGCGTGCGCCTTGAGACCCTGGACGGAGCTGAAAGCGGAGGAAGCGGCTCAAGCCACGCCCACCGGAAAGCGTCCCCAGCTGGAGCTTCAATCCCCTTGTACTCAAAACGTAACTCTCCATTTCAATGACACTTTGGTTAAAACTTTTATTCCTATACCGATATATTCGCAAAAAGATTAACAATCATAAAATAAACCTATGTAATTGTCAAGGGGATATGCTTGAAAAAGTCAGTCATTTCCGATATAGTCAATTATGAATTTATCAAATAAGGATGGAGGCTGACAGATGGAAAACACATATGCGATCGTCCTAGCAGCAGGACAGGGCACGCGAATGAAGTCGGATCTTTACAAAGTACTTCATCCAGTCTGTGGCAAGCCGATGGTGGAGCATGTGATCGATCATATTCGTGATCTTCAAGCAGATCGGATTGTCACGATTGTCGGTCACGGCGCTGAAATGGTAGAGCAAACATTGGGCGACAAAAGTGAATACGCCCTGCAGGCAGAACAATTAGGCACTGCCCATGCTGTGCAACAAGCGGAGGCCGTACTTGCAGATCTTGACGGCACCACACTTGTCGTCTGCGGTGATACACCCCTAATCAGCACGGAAACGATGGCAGCACTCCTTGCACACCATCACGAAACAGAAGCGAAGGCAACGATACTTACTGCAATTGCAGATGATCCGACGGGATATGGTCGAATCATCCGCGCAGAGAACGGCGACGTAGTACGGAACGTCGAACATAAGGATACAAATGATGGAGAACGCCTCGTCAAGGAAATCAATACAGGTACGTACTGCTTTGATAACCGTGTGCTATTCGACACGCTGAAAAAAGTGAACAACGATAACGCACAAGGCGAATACTATCTTCCAGACGTATTAGGAATCTTGAAATCTGAAGGGCAGAGAATTTCAGCTTACACGACGCCAGACTTCCATGAAACGCTAGGTGTCAATGATCGTGTAGCATTAGCGAAGGCTGAAAAAGGCATGCGTCAACTGATAGCAGAGAAGCATATGCGTAATGGCGTCACAATCATCAGTCCTGAGCAAACAGTGATTAGTGCAGAAGCTGAAATTGGTCGTGACACGATTATACAACCTGGCGTAATCATTGAAGGCGCTACGAAGATCGGTTCGCAATGTATTATTGGTCCGAACAGTCACATTCAAAACAGTACGGTGGGCGACCACACGACAGTTCATTCTTCAGTTGTCCGTGATAGCGCTATAGGCAATCAGACGGCAGTTGGGCCATTTGCTCACTTGCGTCCTGAAACACAGCTCGGGGATCATGTGAAAGTTGGAAACTTTGTCGAGGTGAAAAAATCACGACTTGGTGACAGTAGTAAAGTTTCACACCTCAGCTATATAGGAGATACGGAAATAGGCAAGAATGTTAACGTTGGCTGTGGTACGATTACAGTGAATTACGACGGTAAAAACAAACACAAGACAGAGATAGAAGATTATGCCTTCATTGGATGCAATGCCAATTTAGTCGCACCAGTGACGATAGGAAAGAATGCGATTGTGGCAGCGGGATCCACAGTCACAAAAAATGTCCCTGAAAATTCACTTGCAATTGCACGCGTTCGGCAAGAGAATAAAGAAGGATACGTAAAAAACTAATCTTACCCAACCAACAGGAGGGCCATCATGGCAAATCATTATCCAAACGACAAACTGAAAATCTTTTCTTTAACTGCGAATGAACCACTTGCACAAGAAGTAGCAGAGCAAATCGGGCTTCCGCTCGGCAAACTCTCAGTCAAACGTTTTAGTGACGGAGAAATCCAAATCAATATCGATGAAAGCATCCGTGGCTGTGAAGTATTTGTTATTCAATCCACTTCTAATCCGGTCAACGATAATCTAATGGAGCTTCTCATTATGCTAGATGCCTTAATGCGTGCTTCCGCGCGTACGATTAACGTGGTAATGCCATATTACGGCTATGCACGCCAAGACCGTAAAGCGAGTTCACGTGAACCTATCACGGCTAAATTAGTTGCGAACTTACTAGAAAAAGCAGGAGCTGACCGCGTAATTGCAGTAGACTTGCATGCACCACAAATTCAAGGTTTCTTCGACATTCCAATCGATCACTTGATTGCAGAGCCGATCTTAACTGAGTACTTCCAGAGCGAAGGACTAGGGGGCGATGACTTGGTTATCGTTTCACCTGACCACGGCGGTGTAACACGAGCGCGTAAAATGGCTGATCGTATGAAAGCGCCAATTGCGATTATTGATAAGCGTCGTCCACGCCCTAACGTAGCGGAGGTCATGAATATCGTTGGCAATGTAGAAGGAAAGACCGCGATATTGATCGATGATATTATCGATACAGCTGGTACTATCACGATTGCTGCGAGCGCCTTAATTGAAAGTGGAGCCAAAGAAGTGTATGCTTGTTGTTCACACCCTGTTTTATCCGGACCAGCGATTGAGCGCATTAATAATTCTCAAATCAAGCAATTAGTGATTACGAATTCTATTAAATTGCCGGAAAGTAAACAATCTCCAAAAATCAAACAGCTATCCATTGCGCCATTATTGGCATCTGCAATTATTCGTGTGTTTGAGAACAAATCTGTAAGTACATTATTTGAGTGATGACAAGTTAACACTTGTCTTCTGATATTAAAAATCCCAAAAAAATATGATAGGATAGGTGACTTGACAAATGAGCACAATTCAGTCGAAATCAAGAGAAACTGACAAGAAATCAGTAAGCGAATTACGAAAAAATGGATGGATTCCTTCCGTAGTTTATGGTTACAAAACGGAAAGCACACCAATCGCAGTAAAAGAACGCGATCTTCTAGACACACTTCGTGAAACAGGAAGAAATGGCGTAATCAAATTGACTGTTGAAGATAAAGATGTAAACGTTGTACTAAACGATTACCAGTCTGACGTATTGACTGGTTTCCTTACACACGCTGACTTCTTAGCGATCAACATGACAGAAGAGCTTGAAGTAGACGTAGCAATCAACCTAGTTGGAACTTCTCCAGGTGAAAAAGAAGGCGGAACTGTTCAACAACCAGTATGGGAAGTTACAATCCGCGTAAAACCTTCTGATATTCCTGATCATATCGACGTTGATGTTTCTGAACTTCAAATCGGAGAAACGATTCTTGTTAGCGATATTCGCGACAAAGTGAAGTTTGAAATCCTAACTGAAGATGAAGTAGGATTAGTAACAATCTCTGCACCACGTACTGAAGCTGAACTAGAAGCATTGGATGAAGCTACTGAAAGCACTGAAGCAGAGCCGGAAGTAATCGGTGAAGATAAAGAAGAAAAATAAGTTACAAAATGGGCGCACGAGTGTAAACCGTGCGCTCCTTTTCTATGTATATATATCGTTTAGAAAAGGAAGAGAAAAACATGAAATTACTAATTGGTCTCGGAAATCCCGGGAAGAACTATGAAAACACGCGTCACAATATTGGATTTCAAGTCATTGATGAATTAGCTAAACGCTTTCAAGCACCAGCGTTCCAGCAAAAGTTTAATGGGCTATTTACAACTGTCCATACGTCTGAAGGTAAAGTGATTTTACTGAAGCCGATGACGTATATGAACTTGTCTGGAGAATGCGTTCGCCCTTTAGCGGATTATTTTGAAGTAAATGATGAAGAAATTGTTGTGTTATACGATGATTTAGATTTACCTGCAGGAAAGATTCGACTTCGACAAAAAGGAAGTGCTGGCGGCCACAATGGCATGAAATCGCTCATTGCACACCTAGGCACGTCTGAATTCAATCGTATCCGTATCGGTGTTGACCGTCCGACTGGTGGTATGAAAGTCGCTGACTATGTATTATCCCCGTTTAGCAAAGACGAGCAGCCATTGATTGAAGATGCGATACAAAAAAGTGCAGATGCTTGTGAAGAATGGACGACAAAAAAGACACCATTCCTCGAAGTGATGAATAAATTTAACGGATAAGCATAATACGGACACTCTTTGCCTATACTTTGAAAAAGGAAGGTGAAGAGAGTATGATCCGTTATTCTTGCAATCACTGCCAGACGGAAATGGGTTCCATTCCATTTGAATCAGCCAAGGAAACTATTAGTCAGTTAGACGACGCAGATAAAAGTTCATATTTATCCGTAGATCCGGATGGTGGCTTGCACATACGATGTATTTGTGAACACTGCGAGCAATCATTGCAGACGTTCCCGGATTATTACACCTTAAAGAAATGGTTACAATAAGTAACAGATGCTTTGGCGCTGATTGCCAAAGCTTTTTGTGCATAAAGTATTCTGAACGACATAAATAGATGCACTAATTTAATAGATAAGGAGGAGGAGTCGAGTGGGAGTAATAGAACAACTTTTTCTGGAAGAGAAAGAGATTCAAGGCTTGCTGAACGATTTAGAAGATGGACAGGATCAGCAGTTGATTACAGGTCTTTCAGGTGGTTCCAAAGCGATTTTCTTTAAATTAATTCAGCAGTCACTGACACGTCCTGTCTTGATCGTCTCACCCAATATGCTGCAGGCACAACGAACATATGAAGATTTAAGTAAATTGGTTAGTGATGAGCATATTCACTTGTATACAGCGGAAGAATTAGTTGCCGCAGACTTTTCATTCGCTAGTTATGAACTGCGTGCAGGCAGGATTGACACGTTAGATCACATGGCGCGTACAGGCAGTGGTATATATATCACGCCAGTCGCGGGCTTGCGCAAGTTATTGCCGTCAAAGGAGCGCTGGTTGGCGCACTATGTAACGGCTACGACAGATGACGAGATTGATATAGGGATTTGGCTCGAGAAGCTGGTATCCATGGGCTATATACGAAAAGACCTGGTGAGTGCACCGGGTGAATTTGCGTTGCGTGGTGGAATATTAGACGTCTATCCGCTGACGATGGCAGAACCTGTACGTATTGAGTTATTCGATACGACGATTGATTCGATCCGAACATTTTCGGCAGAAGATCAGCGTTCTACAGGTAAATTGAATTCAATTACTTTGTTACCAGCGACCGAATTTATCTGGACACCTGATGAATTACAACAAGTTTCACAAAAAGTGGAGCAAGCGTTGGGCGAAAGTTTAACTAAAATTAAAAGTGAAGAATTGCAACAGCAATTATTGATGACGATTATGCAAGATATAGGCATGATGAAAGATGGTATTGTGCCAGAAGCGATGAAGAAATACGCGTCATTTTCCTCTGAAGCAAGTGCGATGTTAACTGATTACTTGCCGACAAACGGTCTTATCATTTTTGATGAATTGGGCCGCATACAAGAATCGGTGGCTACGTTGGAGTCAGAAGAGCAGGAGTATCAGCTTTCGATGCTTGAAGACGGGAAAATGCTACATGATACGAAACTAGCGTGGAAATACGAACAAGTTCTTGAGGGTATTAAGCAGCAACGATTCTATTTATCATTATTTACCCGTGCGGTACCTGGATTTACTATTAAGAAATCTATTTCAATTTCTTGTAAGCCAATGCAACAATTCCATAGCCAGATGCCACTGCTGAAAAGTGAAATAGAACGTTGGAAGCAAGGTAAATATAACGTCTTTCTATTAGCTTCTTCAAATGAAAGAATGCATACGATCCAAGAGATTTTACGAGAGTATGATATAGAAGCAGTAATAGATGGTAAGCCTAGTAAAGAAGGTATGTTGTCGATTATAGAAGGGGATTTGTCTGCGGGATTTGAATTGCCGTTTCAGAAACTTGCGGTTATTACAGACGCAGAACTGTTTACAGGCAAGCCGAAACGTAAAGCACGAGCCCCTAAACTAACGAACGCGGAGCGGATCAAAAGTTACTCGGAAATCAAGCCAGGCGACTATATCGTCCACGTTCATCACGGTATTGGGAAATATTATGGCGTCGTTACACTTGATGTCAAAGGCATCCAGAAAGACTATTTAGATATTCGTTACCGCGGTGAAGATAAACTCTTTGTTCCTGCTGATCAGATTGATTTAATTCAAAAGTATGTCGCGTCCGGTGAAAAAGAGCCGAAGCTACATAAACTTGGCGGTACCGATTGGGTTAAAACAAAGCGCAAAGTGACAGCAGCCATACAAGATATTGCAGATGACTTGATCAAGTTGTACGCAAGGCGAGAAGCAGAAAAAGGATTTGCTTTTGGTGAAGACGATGATTTGCAACGTTCATTTGAAAATGCTTTCCCATATGAAGAAACGCAAGACCAGTTACAATCCATTGACGAAATCAAGAAAGATATGGAACGTATACGACCAATGGATCGACTGTTATGTGGGGATGTAGGGTATGGAAAAACGGAAGTTGCGATCCGTGCTGCATTTAAAGCGGTAACGAACGGTAAACAAGTGGCCTTTTTGGTTCCCACTACTATTTTGGCACAGCAACATTTCGAAACGATGAAAGAACGTTTCGCAGATTATCCTGTAACCGTTTCATTACTTAATCGTTTTCGCACGAAGAAAGAACAAGATGAAACGATCAAAGGACTGAAAGCGGGAACTGTCGATATTGTGATCGGAACACATCGATTATTGTCAAAAGACGTAGTGTATCAAGATCTTGGGCTTCTCGTTGTCGATGAAGAGCAACGTTTTGGTGTAACACATAAAGAAAAGTTGAAGCAGTTGAAAAATAACGTAGACGTCTTGACGTTGACTGCTACACCGATCCCAAGGACTTTGCATATGTCGATGATGGGCGTACGTGACTTGTCTGTCATTGAAACACCACCAGCCAATCGCTTCCCTGTCCAGACATATGTCATGGAACATAACGGTGGTTTGGTACGAGAAGCAATTGAGCGAGAGATGGGCCGCGGCGGACAGGTCTTCTATTTATATAATCGCGTAGAAGATATGGATCGCAAAGTGCAGGAAATCCGTGACTTGGTACCTGAAGCGCGTATTGCCTCTGCACACGGTCGTATGGGGGAAGCTGCCCTGGAAGCGGTGATTTTGAGTTTCCTTGAAGGGGAATTCGATGTGCTTGTTACGACAACCATCATTGAAACAGGAATCGACATCCCGAACGTCAATACGTTGATTGTTCATGACGCGGATCGGATGGGGCTATCACAGCTCTATCAATTGCGTGGACGGGTCGGCCGTTCAAACCGTGTAGCATACAGCTATATGCTCTATCAGCGTGATAAAGTGTTGACTGAAGTCGCGGAAAATCGCTTGCAGGCAATTAAAGAGTTCACTGAACTTGGATCTGGCTTTAAAATTGCGATGCGTGATCTATCCATTCGGGGGGCAGGAAATTTACTTGGCTCACAGCAACATGGATTTATTGATTCAGTCGGTTTCGATTTGTATTCGCAATTGCTACAGGAAGCGATAGAAGAAAGACAGACCGGTGTTGTCAAAGAAGACAAAGTGGATGTCGAAATTTCCTTGCCTATTAATGCATACTTGCCTGAAACATACATTCAAGATGGTTATCAAAAAATCCAAATGTATAAACGCGTAAAAGCGATTACGGACGATGAGGATTACTTGGAGCTCGTCGACGAGATGATCGACCGCTTTGGCGATATGCCATTTGAAGCTGACCTATTGCTACGCGTTGGACGCATGAAGGCTTGGGGACGTGATGCTGGCGTGGTCTCCATCAAAAATGTGCAAGGTATAGTAGAAATTCGTTTATCTGAAGAAGGAACAGCTCGTGCTGACGGCGCAAAACTGATGGAACGCTCGTTGAAGTTTGGCCATGCGGTTGGACTAACGATTGATAACGGACAAATTACTGTAACCGTGAATGAAAAGAAGTCCAATCAGTTCACAGAGTTCGATATGGTTGAAGATATGGTACACACGATGCAGGAAACGGCAAAGGAAGTTGAATCTTCGGATGCCTTGTAACACCTTGATTGCATAAAATGACCAATGTTGATGCATACTACTCTCAGAAATACATTTCATTTCGAGAAAGTGAGGCATTATACATGAAAGCAACGGGTATTGTCCGCAGAATTGATGACTTGGGTAGAGTTGTGATACCAAAAGAAATTAGAAGGACACTTCGCATTCGTGAAGGTGACCCTTTGGAAATATTCACCGATCGTGAAGGGGAAGTCATATTAAAGAAGTATTCACCTATATCAGAGCTTGGTGAATTTGCTGTGGAATATGCGGAATCACTTTACGAAACAATTGGTACGCCGGCGTTGATCAGTGACCGTGACGAGATGCTCGCGGTGGCGGGTCTTGCCAAGAAAGATTATATGAACCGCCAATTGTCACCCATTTGTGATGAGATTCTTAATGGTAGGTCCACTATCATGGAAAAACACGAAAAGACGGTCGAATGGGTGCCTGGTCAAGTGGAGCAGGTTAAATCCTATTGTATAGCACCAATTATTACAAATGGTGATGCAATAGGCGCGATCTATTTGCTGTCAAAGGTTCACTTTGTTGGTGAGGTTGAACAAAAGGCTGCAGAGACAGCAGCCAACTTCTTGGCAAAACAAATGGAAAACTAAGCGAGTTTGATAAATGTGTAAAATTTTTAATGGAAACTCACAGTAGATGTATCTACCGTGAGTTTTTTTATCGTCTAATTTATTGTTGGTTGAATGTTTTACATTATTTATAGATTGAGAGTACGTATAGGGTGGTCACAATACCTATAATTTATTAATGAAATATTGAAAACGATCGCATAAAAAACCTACATTACCCCAAATATATCTTCCGAAAGCTTCAATTTTTTTCTTCATTTAAAAAGTGAAATACTTCACATACTGACTGTATAATTCCGTTTTTAAGTATAAAATTTTTACGTGAAGGATTTCACAAAACCGCTTAGTGAAGGGCTTCACAAGCCATAAAATCAAAAGTGAAAAGTTTCACATACTACTAAAAAGGGCAAATGTCAAAACTTTTTTAACTTTTTTTAAAACCAGTATAAAACCTTTGACAAAGGGAATGTAACCGCTTACGAATTTTCAATTTTTTGATTTGAAAGAATATTGGTGCTTGTAATTGGTTTGCGTTTGCGCTTATAATCACTACCAACACGAAGGAACAATAAAAAAACCGGACAGGGAGAGCGATATTATGAACAGGAAGTATAAATCTTCTTTACACATGCATCAAATTCACAATGGAAAAATGGAAGTCGTTTCGAAAGTACCGTTAGAGAATAAAGAGGATTTGAGTTTGGCGTACTCGCCAGGAGTGGCTGAACCATGTGTAGAGATCGCTCACGACCCATCACTAGCGTATGAATATACAATTAAGGGGAATTTAGTTGCAGTTGTAACAGATGGAACGGCTGTACTTGGTTTAGGAGATATCGGCCCTGAGGCTGCTTTACCGGTAATGGAAGGAAAAGCACTATTGCTGAAGCAATTTGCAGGGATCGATGCATTCCCTATATGTCTGGATACAAAAGATGTGGATGAAATCGTTAATATTGTAAAAGCAATTAGCCCAACATTTGGTGCGGTAAATCTGGAAGATATCTCTGCTCCCCGTTGTTTCGAAATTGAACGTAGATTGCGTGAAGAATGTAGTATTCCAATTTTCCATGACGATCAACATGGCACAGCGATCGTAGTAGGAGCTGGATTGCTTAACGCATTGAAAGTAGTGGGGAAACTAAAAGAAGAAGTTAAAATCGTCTTGAACGGTGCCGGTGCCGCTGGAGTGGCGATTACAAAACTATTGTTGAGTATGGGCTTCGAAAACATTATTATGTGTGATTCAAAAGGAATTATTTATGAAGGCCGAGAGAACGCAATGAATAGTGTGAAGCATGAAATGTCACGCGTCACGAATCGAGAGAAGATTGAAGGTTCATTAGCAGACGCAATGAAAGGTGCAGACATTTTCGTTGGTGTATCCGTTGCAAACTTGCTAACGAAGGAATTGATTGCGCTAATGAATACGGATCCAATCGTATTTGGTCTTGCGAATCCAATGCCTGAGTTGAAGCCTGAGTTGGCTGAAGAATACGGTGTGCGCATTATTGCAACAGGCCGTTCCGATTATCCTAACCAAGTCAACAACGTCTTGGCATTCCCAGGAATATTCCGTGGAGCACTAGACGTTAGAGCGACGGAAATCAATGAAGAGATGAAGCTCGCAGCAACGTACGCGATTGCGGATTTGATCAAGGATGAAGATCTACGTGATGATTACATCATTCCGGATCCATTTGATGATCGTATTCCAACAATTGTTGCACATGCGGTAGGTAAAGCCGCCATGCGCTCAGGTGTATCCGTTGCAAAGGAACTGATTTTGCCCACACCCAGATGAAGATGAATAATGACCCGTCTTTCCTAACAAGTATAGGGAAGACGTTTTTTTATGGAGTGAGTGGATGAAAAGGATAGAGCGATGTTCGACTTTCGGGCTGAACTCTTTATCGAAGGCTTCCGAATTACTGATAACAGTCGGGCGCTCATTAATTCCTGCAACTGCTCATAGTTCATAGTTAGCCGCTCTATGGCGCCCGACTTCCGCTCTATCTACATGCGCGAGTGCTCTATCGTACTCCCTAAGCGATCATAAACACTGTGCAACCGCTCTAAGGTTTGTTCCTCTATGCGCCTAGCGCACACACGCCGGCCTCGTTGTGCACGTATAGTATGATAAAACCAAATAGGCTGGAGGGAGCGGAATGACTTGGCTACTGATCATAGGCTTTGCAATTTCATCTAGTATCGACAACTTTGGAGTCGGACTTTCTTACGGTGTACAGCGAGTTCGAATTCCACCCACTTCAAATGCACTCATTGCGGCAATTTGTTTCATTTTCAGTTTAATCGGCATCGTCTCAGGCGCATGGTTAGCTGTATTGTTACCAGGAATATTGCCTGATCTCATAGCGTTTGCTGTGCTCAGCACCATCGGAATACGCGTCATGGTGATCGCATTTCGTCAACAGAGAAAACATCAAGCGAATGTGTTCAGTGAACCCGAAAAAATGGACTTTGACGGTTCTTCGCATATTAGTCTGGGTGAAGCTTTGTTACTTGGGATTGCGCTTTCCGCGAACGCTTTGACGAACGGAGTGGGTGCGGGGCTTTTGGCATTATCACCGTTAGCTATCGCGCTGTCGGCGGCTGTGGGTAGTTACATCACATTATCGATTGGTGTAGGATTGGGCGCAAAACTGGCAGGTGTGCAAATTGGCAAGATGTCAGTTGGCCAGTTCGGGACATTCATGAGTGGTGTCATTATTTTATTGATTGCGGTCACACGCCTATTCTAATGAAATGGTATACTAGGAACCATCATCAAATGAAAGAGGCGCATATATGGCGTTGACTAAATGGAATATGAAGTCGTTTATGAAGGGTGCGTCGATTCTGACGATTGCCGCCGTCATTGTCAAAGTGCTGAGCGCGGTCTATCGAGTCCCTTTTCAAAACTTAGTTGGAGATAAAGGTTTTTATATTTATCAGCAAGTGTATCCGTTTATCGGAATATTTATTGTATGGACATCTTCAGGTTTTGCTGTCGCAGTCTCTAAAATGCTCGCAGAGAGTAAAGGTCCTGGAGAGTCACGCGGAATTTTACGAATATCGCTCGCTTATCTTCTCGCGTTATCAGTAGGGATTTTTCTATTGTTACGATCGGGATCATCTTTCTTCGCTGATTTAATGGGAGACCCTGCTTTGGCGCCTGTTTTGCAGACTGGAGCGTACATCGTGCTCGTGTTGCCATTCCTTGCTGTGCTGAAGGGCGTCTTTCAATCAGAGGGGCAAATGATACCTGTAGCCATCTCGAATGTCTCAGAGCAGCTGTTCAGGGTTGTGATCGTGTTGGCAGGTACGTGGATTGCGTTGCGTGCAGGATCTTCGCTTTATAAAGTAGGAGAAATTACGATGTGGGCCGCAGTGGCAGGAGAAGCGGTAGGTGTATTGATTCTAACAAGGTTCTTTCTACAGCGGGAGCGTATGGCGATAGCGACTGTAAAGCCGTGGCGGGTAATTAAAGATCTGACCAAAATCAGCATTGGTGTCAGTGCGAGTTCATTAATTTTATTGGTGTTTCAGTTAGTGGATTCTTTCACGATCTATAATGCATTAGTCGAGGCTGGTGTGATGAGTGAGACTGCCATGGAAATGAAAGGCGTCTATGACCGAGGACAGCCGCTTGCGCAAATGGGTATTTTACTTGCTTCTACATTAGCGTTAGCACTTGTTCCTTTAATTGCGCATCACGCATCCAAAAGGGACGGAAAAGGTGCATTGCCGTTTATAAGTCTGACATTCAGGACATCTATTTTATTCGGGTGGGCTGCGACAATAGGATTGGTTCTGGTACTGCCTTTCGTCAATGAAATGCTTTTCCAGACGCGAACAGGCTCTGTCGCGCTGATCATCTTCTGCATCCAGATCTTCTGGTTGTCGATTATTTTACCACTAACCGCTATTCTTCAAGGAAGCGGAAAAGTACGAGCGCCGTTATTACTCATGTTGCTTGGCATCGCAATCAAACTAACGACTACACCATGGATGGTACGACGATATGGAATTGAAGGTGCAGCCGCATCAGGTGCCATCGCGTTTGCGATCGTTGCCGTGTTATTGATCATCTATTTCAAAAGGTTTTGGAAGTTCCCGTTAGCACCGCGCCGTTTTTACGCCGTGTTGCTTATTGCAGGTGTGGCCATGACAGGAGTACTGATTCCGTGGATGTTCACCGCTGACTATTGGCTATTTGCTGGCCTGTCACCACGTATTAGCTCAACATTAACAGCCGTATCAGCTGTCGCAATTGGAGCGATCATATTTCTTTTCGTCGTCTTGAAATCACGTATAATGAAAGAAAAAGAGTGGTATTTACTACCTTTCGGAAAACGATTGGCGACTGCTCAACTATGGCTAACTAAAAATAGAAGGTGAATGATATGAATAAAATAACTGTGATCGGACTGGGCGCAAGTGATTTGGAACAATTGTCACTTGGCACGTATCGCCTATTAAAAGAAGCGGACCATCTTTACATTCGGACGGAAGAGCATCCCGTCGTTGCGGAGTTGCGTTTAGAAGGGGTAGAAATGGAAAGCTTCGATTCAATTTATGAAGCGAATGATTCATTTGAAGCCGTCTATCAGCAAATCGTCGACAAACTTCTTGAAATGAGTGCGCATCAGCCAATTACATACGCTGTGCCAGGACACCCGCTTGTGGCGGAACGTACAGTTCAACTATTAATTGAAAAAGAACGTACAGGTGAAATTGAACTTCATATCGCGGGGGGCAGCAGCTTTCTTGACCCGATTTTCACGGCACTCCGTATCGATCCAATCGAAGGGTTTCAGCTACTAGATGGCACGGACTTGAAACGTGATGATGTACGCATGGATCAGCACGTATTAATTGGACAAGTCTACGATGCATTCATTGCATCGGACGTGAAATTGTCTTTGATGGAGAAGTACCCTGACCATCATGTTGTGACCATTGTTACATCAGCGGGTTCCCAAGATGAAAAACTGACTGAAGTACCGTTGTTCGAGCTTGATCGCACAGTGACATTGAATAACTTGACGACAGTTTATGTACCACCCATTCTGGATAATGAACAGCGACTAAAAGAGTGGAGTTCATTTAGAGAGATCATTGCCATTTTGCGTGGACCGGATGGTTGCCCTTGGGATCGCGAGCAAACGCATGAATCATTGAAGCGTTATTTAATCGAAGAATCCTTTGAGTTGATTCAGGCGATTGATGAAGAAGATGATGACGCGATCATCGAAGAGCTAGGAGATGTATTACTACAAGTATTCCTTCATGCGCAAATCGGCGAAGATAATGGCTATTTTACGATGGAAGACGTACTTGAAACAGTCGCGGCTAAAATGATTCGTCGCCATCCACATGTATTTGCGCAAGCTAAAGCTGACACTACAGATGAAGTGTTAACGAACTGGCAAGCGATCAAGGACCAAGAGAAACCGCAAACATCTACGTTGTTAGAAGGACAAGAGCGATTGGCATCCTCTTTGCTGACATCTTATAATTATCAAAAGACCGCAGCCAAAGTAGGATTCGACTGGCCTTCTATACAAGGAGCTTTCGACAAGTTCCAAGAAGAGTGGCAAGAGTTTCAGGAAGAAGTGCATAACGGTGGAGTGGAGCAACAACTGGACGAGCTAGGAGATGTCCTATTCACTATCGTCAACATCGCAAGATTCCTCAAGATCTCACCAGAAGAAGCGATGTGGCATACCAATAAAAAGTTCAAATCCCGTTTTCAATTTGTGGAGCAGTCCGTTAAACAAGGAAGCGGCAGTTTTGAAGACTATACATTAGAGGAACTTGAAGAGTTCTGGCAACAGGCCAAACGAAAGGAAGAATCGAAATGAGACTAGATAAATTTCTTAAAGTATCTCGCTTTATCAAACGCCGTACACTCGCAAAGCAAGTGGCGGACCAAGGGAGAATTACGATTAACGGAAAAGTAGCCAAAGCTTCATCAGTCGTCAAACCGGGGGACGAGCTATCCATCCGTTTCGGTCAGAAAATTGTCAATGCTACAGTTAATGAGCTGAAGGCGTCTACTAAGAAAGAGGACGCGGCAGGTATGTACACGATCACAAGTGAAGAACGCTTGGAGAAAGTGGAGCCTGAATTTGTAGACGACGAAAATTAAAACTAATTAACGAAGAGACAGCCTGTAGTCGGGTTGTCTTTTTTAATAGCTAGACTAGGTAATGGGATTTGTACTTCAATTAAAAACAGCTTGTCATGTTTGGCCAAGCCCCTGCATATGATATGGGGAACGTACTAGAGAAGGGGGACGCATATGCAGATTCAAACAGACAGCTCGATGTATACTATTCCATCAGGAGACCACGTAGTGACGATGCGCAATCGCAAAAGAATGGACCTCACATCCGTGAAAACGATCGACCGCTTTGATCAGGAGGAATTTCTCGTTAGAACATCGCTTGGCGTACTGCAAATCCGTGGGGAGGAACTGCGTATTGTACATCTAGATGTGGACAAGGGCTTGCTAACACTTGAAGGCACAGTCCAAACTTTGCAATACGACGACGAAGAAGCAGGCTCACGCAATTTCCTCCATAAACTATTCGGATGAGCCTATCCGTCCAGTTCTTCAGTCTGTTGGCGATGATCGGGACAGGGATTGCTGGTGGAATTGTAATGGATTTATTCGGAACGATTGTCGCCGCGTGCGATAAACGTTCGTTCATTAGAAGATGGGCATTCTGGCTTGAGTGCATCATCTGGATTATGTTAGGGATTGGAGCCTTTTTGGTATTACTTATGGTACGTGACGGGGCATGGAGAATGTATGACCCCGTTGCCCAGGTCAGTGGCTTGTTATTGTACGCTGCCATCTTCCATCGTCCTGTCAGATTCGTAGGTAGACTACTGTTACTTGTGGTGCTTAGGCCGATTTGGCTCATCATTCGTCTTGTCTACCTGACGATTCAACGTATTGTCTATGTAATAGTCTCTATTTTGTCACTAATCATGTCTCCATTCACACGATTAATAAAGAACATAGGGAAATACCTTCAAAAAAATGCAGAGTACTATATAATAGAGTGCAATAGTAGAATTACGCCAGAAAGGTGTGTGCGCCATGAAAAAAACACAGAAGCCCTCAACTAAGAATGTAACATCGATCGATACAGACTATGTGCGCTCCATGCAAAAAAAAGAAAATTTTAAAAAAGCACAACAAAAACGTCTGCGTAATCGACTAGCTGTATTTTTTGTTATCGTCTGTGTAGTTGCTGGAAGTTTATTCAATATGAATGCTGGACAGAAAGAAATTCTGGCTGCCAAACATAAGGAAAAAGAACAAGCAACGGCTATACTAGAGGATTTGAAGGAACAGCAAGACCAACTGAATACGCAATTAATTCGTTTGGATGATGATGAGTATATTGCTAAACTTGCACGCAAGGAATACTTTCTTTCTGAGTCCAATGAGATCATTTTTTCCATTCCAGATAAGAAAAAAGTTTCTGGAAAAGAGTCCGAAAAAGAGTAGTCAAGTTGACACTCTTTTTTTGTTGGCTATAATATAAGTAGGAGCCTGTAAAATACAGGCACTGCCAATATGGTTGATAGGCTTACGAGCCGCTTAAAACTTAAGGAGGAGCATTTTTTTTATGTCAATTGAAGTAGGCAGCAAGTTAGAGGGTAAAGTAACCGGGATCACAAATTTTGGGGCATTTGTTGAATTGCCAAGCGGATCCACAGGATTAGTCCATATTAGTGAAGTAGCTGACAATTATGTCAAAGATATAAACGATCATTTAAAAGTCGGCGATATGGTTGAAGTGAAGGTAATGAATGTGGGATCTGATGGTAAAATCGGTCTTTCCATCCGTAAGGCGAAGCCTGAGTCAGAACAACGTCCACAGCGTCCACAACGTCCAACGAGACCTCGTCAAGGGAGCAAGCCAAGCTTTGAACGACCAGAGAACTTTGAGCAGAAGATGGCAAAGTTCATGAAGGACAGCGAAGAACGTCTAACTACCTTAAAGAGAGCGACAGAGTCCAAACGTGGCGGTCGTGGAGCTAGAAGGGGATAACTTGCTGACTGTTTCAACTGTGAACTAAAATCAGATGACATCCTATACGTATGTTCCGCACTATGGAGCATGCGTTTTTTGTGTCTAAAAATGTATTTGAATGTATTGACTGGGGTTGGGTCGTTGCTCGAATTTGGCTTGGTCATTGAATGTAGTGAGGGTCATGCTTTGGACTCGCGCAGGCACGTGGGGGATTGCCTCCAGCCATGAGCCAACTAGCGGTGGAACTGCTATCTGTCTCCTGGCCACGGCCGACCCCGCAGTTGTGCCTGCGCTGCTAAGTGGTTGACAAGTTAGATTGTGGTTTAGAAAAGATGAAGATCAGTGAATCGTGATAACTTTCTTCGGTGTTGGAAAAGTATATAACAGATAGATTGGATCGTTGCTCGAGTTTGGCTTGGTCATTGAAAATAGTGAGTGTCACTCTTTGGACCCGCGCAGGCACGTGGGGGATTGCCTCCAGCCATGAGCCAACTAGCGGTGGGGCTGCTAGTTGTCTCACGGCCACGGCCTACCCCGCAGTTGTGCCTGCGCTACTGAGTGGTTGACAAGTTAGGTTGTGGTTTATAGTAGATAAAACCAGTGACTGAGTAGTACCAGTTCCTATTCTTGCAAAAGAAGAATCAGAACTGCTTTACACACTATCTAAGGTAGGCGGAAGCCAACCACCACCGCCGAAGTGGGGCCAATGCCCGCCCCACATACATTGCTAGTCAAACCACTACCTAACATCGTATCCTACTGACTTGTACGAATACCTTGCCCATGTAATCACCAACACATAGAAAAACTCCCCTTGCCTAAGCAAGAGGAGTCTTCGTGTTTCTATTATAGCGGCGGAGGGATTCGAACCCACGACCTTTCGGGTATGAACCGAATGCTCTAGCCAACTGAGCTACACCGCCAAGACATTTGCACGTTGAAATTATACAACTTCAAACGCAACGTCTCTTATCATACTAGGCATTTAAACAACTGTCAACCTCTCTTTTGCTAAAAAATAAACATACGGAATACGTCGAAATGTTTTGCGAATATGCCGCCATGAACAGACAAAATTTCTCGCAACTCCCATGTATAGTTTTATGTAAGAGAACATAGGGGGTATGGGAAATGAAGATGATTGACAATATGGAGCGACCGTTTGTGCAGATGTTCAGGGCATCGTGGCAAGAATTGATGAATCGAAAAGTCTACTTGCTGACGGCCCTTCTTTTCTTAGTAGGATCATTCTTTCTATCACAAGCAGTAGTATTTGATATGGCAGTTCCGTTTTTCTTACCAATCTGGGCGTTGGCCAGTATGCGCTACCGTCAACATATGATTTATGTATTTATAGGAGGGATGGCGGGCAGCGCATTTCTAGGGGTCGGACAAGCCGTCATTCATCTAACACAATTATTGCTGTTTCATTCAATTATTAAAATTCCTGTTGTGAAAAGGTCAATTCCAATCGCTGTAGCGGGGGCAATGATTATTCCGCAACTGGTCTGGCAACTCGTAAAGTACGGAGACGGGATGTTGCCTTTGGCAGTTCAGTTATCGATCGGATTAGAAGCATTGCTTGCGCTATTCATGACTATTTTCATGTTGCTTGCATTTCCTTCTATAGAAAGAATGCTATACGGACCATGGAACCCTGAGCAGATCAGTGCGATGTGTATAGTGGGAGCGCTTGCAGCAACAGGGATGGGCGGTTTCCAGATTGGGACGGTTTCAGTTGCGGGTGTGTTCTTGTTTCTCGCAATCTTTGTAGCGGCTGTCGTTGGGGGAGTGCCGTTTGCTACAACTGTCGGAATGATCATCGCATTGATTATAGGGGTATCAGAACTATCTTTCACGGGTATGATGGCGTTATATGGTATGACTGGTTTGCTCGCGGGTTCACTGAAACGGTTTGGGAAGCTTGGGATCATCACCGGCAGTGTCTTTGTTTCGCTCTTTTTCCTTCTTTATGATGCGACATTGCCTCTTGATACCGTACATTTTTCCACAGTCGGTACCGCGGCATTACTGTTTATATTGATTCCTTCACGTAAATTAAGTCAAATACGACAAGTTTTATTGCCGAAACAAGAAGGGATATCGGAAAAACGACAACAATGGTTGGCGGATAAATTGGATGGACAGTTAGCGGAGTTCCAGCAGTTCGCTCATTTCATGTCAACACTCGTCAATGATCGTCTGTCTCCTGAAGAGGAAGTGGCGGCAACAAGTCAAGTACCATCTATTTGTCAATCCTGTTTTCGTTACCGTAAGTGTTGGGAAAATGAAGAGGATGGCATTGAACCGTTGATTAATGAATGGGAAACCACCTATTCCGCAACAAAAAAAGCGGCACGAGTACGTGTGGAACAGCAGATGAAATATAAATGTCTGCGCTTTAAAGGATTATTGAATGAATTGGAGGAAAGAGGAGCTAATAAATTATTAATGGGGCAGTTACAGCATGGACGAAAGATGCTGGCATTACAATTGCGCGATATGAGTACCCACATTGAAAAAGTTATGCGAGAAGTGAAAGAAGATCTGACTACGTATAAGTTGGCCGAAGAAGAACTTGCGAATCGATTGCAGTCACAAGGGATCGAGTTTTTCCAAATAGATATTTTATCCGAAGAACGAGGTGCCTGTAGAATTGTAATATCGGTGCCAGAGAAAAAAGCGGACTTTGAAGCAGAGACAACTGTTGGGGAGTATTTATTATTGCCTATTTTAGAGGAAATGTATGACGAACCGATGCATATTTCAAAATCAACGTACCAACCATTCCCGTTCCCCCATGTCCAATTGACCTTTAGTTCTGCGGTTCGTTTTTCACTCGACTATGATATTGTCACGACAGCAGGGAAAGGATCGTTCAATGGCGGTGATGCGTATGAGTTATTCAAGATTCACGACGGATTGTCGGCCGTACTGCTATCTGATGGAATGGGACAAGATATCAATGCATACCACGAGAGTAGAAAGGTTATCCGATTGATGAGGGAATGCTTGGGGCAAAAAATGGATCCTGAAACGGCAATTCACACATTACATTATATGATGGCGTTAAATGGGCTAGATGATATGTACGCAACACTCGACTTAGCATTAATTGATTTACAGGAAGGGCGGCTGTGGTCGTGGAAAGCGGGATCGATGAGTACCTATATTAAGAGAAGTGATGATTGTATCCGGTTGGACAGCAAAACGGTGCCATTTGGCTTCTTACCTTCATTTTCAATAGAAGCAAAAAATGAAAAGTTGAAATCTGGTGATATTGTTGTCATGATGACGGATGGTATATTTAATGGAGATATACCGCTTGATATTCAGGAGGACGTCATGAATCAAACGATAGAACGCTTTAAAGAGATGGACTGCCGAACGATTGCGGATCAAGTGATGATGGAGATGGAACGGGTATTTGAGTCTGTGGAAGATGATCGGACGATTCTAGTTATGAAAGTCGGTCATATTGTGCCGAAGTGGTCAAAAGCTAATAAGCAACCTCGAATCATTTCTAGCTAAACAATGGTAGAATAGAGAGAGGAGGGAGATGGATCATGAAAAGTTTGCAGCAAAAGGTTTTGAAGTTTATCGACAAGCAAACACTGATTCCTCCCGGCTCTCGTGTACTGGTCGCGTGTTCGGGTGGTGTGGATTCCATCGCACTGCTTCACTTTCTTGCGACGCATCAGCAATTTTTGGCCATTGAAGTTGGGGCCATTCATGTAGACCATATGCTCCGTGGAGCTGAATCTGCTGAAGATGCGTTTGTTGTGAAGCAACTATGCGAGGAATTCGGACTACCCTTTTATTCTGAACAAGTGCCTATTCGGGCTATCTTAGAAAGCCAGGGTGGCAATATGCAGCAAGTTTGTCGGCAACAGCGTTATGCACGTTTCGAACAAACGATGAAAAGTGAGCAGTTCACGGTTCTCGCAACAGCCCATCATGCAGATGATCAACTGGAGACGGTATTGATTCAATTGAGTAAAGGACAATCATTAAACGGTATGCCGATACAACGCGCGTTTCATTCGGGTAAAATTGTACGGCCATTCCTTCCGTTAAAAAAAAGCGAACTGTACACGTATACGACACAATGCAAAATAAAGTTCCGGGAAGATCCCAGTAATCAGCAAGATTATTATTTGCGCAATCGTATGCGACACCAAGTGCTACCCCTCTTGATAGAGGAAAATCCATCTGTTGCGGTCAATACGGTACGCCAAACGGAGCAACGTCAAGCGGATGAAAAATTGCTGAGTGAGCTTGCAAGTCAACATTGGCAATCGATTGTTACGTATACGGATGAACAGCTTCCTTCTTTTCAACGGGAGGCATTTCTTGCTATTCCCCACGCTTTACAAAAGCGAGTGATTCAACTACTATTAAAATGTCTGACTGAACCAGCAACAGAGAACGCTGAGTGGCATTTTACATTAGTGGATGAACTGTTACAGCATATTACGAACACAGCTGGGAATGTCACAATTGATTTGGCAAATGGCTATCGGTTTATCAGGCAATATGATAAACTGCTAGTTACAAAAAAGGATATAGATACAGCGTCTCTTCGTCCAAAAGTCCTTGAGAAAGGTACTTGGCATACGTGGGGAAATATTCAATTTTACTGGCATCATGTCAATGCGCATAGGATCCAACACTTTTTACCTTCAGACGAAATTAGGTATTTTCAATTGCCTAAGTCGGAACTGCCGTTAACTGCACGGTTGCGAATTACCGGAGACAGAATGTTGCTCAAAGGAATGTCTGAGCCAAAACGTATAAAGCGGATATTGATTGATGAAAAGATAGGGATCGTGCAAAGACAACAGCAGCCTGTCATTACGACAGCGAGCGGTACTGTGTGTGCGGTGCCTGGTGTACGGTATGGTGAGATGTTTTCGCGCTGCCAACTGGAAGGCGATTCATACATATGGATTACGCGAGAAGGCGAGACAAGATAAAATAGAGGGGGACGGGCCGATGATCGCACAAGATATCGAGCATGTTTTAATTTCAGAAGAGCAATTAGAAGAGAAAGTCCGGGAACTCGGAGCAACATTAACTGAAGAGTACCGTGAAAAGTTTCCATTGGCAGTCGGCATACTTAAAGGTGCATTACCATTTATGAGTGATCTGATCAAACGTATTGATACGTATATCGAATTGGATTTCATGGACGTCTCTAGTTATGGAAATGCAACAGTTTCTTCAGGTGAAGTGAAAATCATCAAAGATTTGAACACTAGCATAGAAGGTCGCGATGTGTTGATCATTGAAGACATTATCGACAGTGGAAAGACATTGAATTATTTAGTTGAGCTGTTTAAATACAGAAAAGCCAACTCTATTAAAATTGTTACATTGTTGGATAAACCTACTGGCCGTAAAGTAGATTTAAAAGCAGATTATGTTGGTTTCGATGTACCAGACGCGTTCGTAGTTGGGTACGGATTGGATTACGCAGAGAAATATCGTAATTTGCCATACATCGGTGTATTGAAAAAGGAAATCTATTCTTTCTGACCGTAGTTTAACGGACAGTAAGGAAAGCCTTTTTTCATAAAGCATTTCTTTTGTTAAGTAGTGTTAATCTATGCTAAAATTTACAATAGTTTTCTGTTTAGTTTTTGTTGAATGAGATGAGGAGGCTTGGGATGAATCGAATACTTCGATACTTTCTTTTATATGGATTGATCTTCCTTGCAATAATGGGGATATTCAGTTCGCTTAACAATCCAAATCCGAAGATGAAACCAATTCGGTATGATGAATTCATCACAGCGCTGGAACAAGGAAAAGTTGAAAATGCAACTTACCAACCATTACAGCTTGTGTATGAAGTAAAAGGGGAAATGACCGACTACGAAAAAGGTGAAACATTCGTAACGAACATTCCAGAAAATGATATGGACGGCATTCGCGAAATAGTCGCAAAGACAAATACTGAAATTGACATCCTACCGCCAAAAGAAACAAGCGCGTGGGTATCGTTCTTTACAGGACTTGTACCATTCATAATTATTATTATCCTTTTCTTCTTCTTACTGAACCAATCACAAGGCGGCGGTGGCGGCAAGGTGATGAACTTCGGGAAAAGTAAAGCGAAACTGCAAACGGACGATCGAAAGAAAGTACGTTTCAATGATGTTGCAGGTGCAGATGAAGAAAAGGCAGAGCTTGAAGAAGTCGTGGACTTCTTGAAAGACGCCAGTAAGTTTGTGGAGTTAGGCGCACGGATTCCAAAAGGGATCTTGCTAGTTGGACCTCCAGGTACAGGTAAAACATTACTTGCGCGTGCAGTTGCAGGCGAATCTGGTGTACCATTCTTCTCGATTTCAGGTTCTGATTTCGTTGAGATGTTTGTAGGTGTGGGTGCTTCTCGAGTGCGTGACTTGTTCGAGAATGCCAAGAAAAATTCACCATGTATTATCTTTATTGATGAAATTGATGCAGTTGGACGTCAGCGTGGAGCCGGCTTAGGTGGCGGTCACGATGAGCGTGAGCAAACATTGAACCAGTTGCTAGTAGAAATGGATGGATTTGAAGGAAACGAAGGAATTATCATCGTTGCCGCTACAAACCGTCCGGATATTTTGGACCCGGCACTTCTTCGTCCGGGACGTTTTGACCGTCAAATTACGGTTGGTCGTCCAGATGTTAAAGGAAGAGAAGCTGTGTTGAAAGTTCACGCACGTAACAAGCCACTTGACGATACAGTCGATATGAAAGCTCTAGCTCAGCGTACTCCAGGATTCTCTGGCGCGGATCTTGAGAACTTATTGAATGAAGCAGCTCTTGTGGCAGCGAGAAGAAATAAACTAAAAATCGATATGTCCGATATTGATGAAGCAACGGATCGTGTTATTGCAGGTCCTGCAAAAACAAATCGTGTCATTTCGAAAAAAGAACGAAACATCGTCGCGTTCCACGAAGCGGGTCACGTAGTTGTGGGCTTAATACTCGATGATGCAGAAATCGTTCATAAAGTAACTATTGTTCCTCGTGGGCAGGCTGGCGGATACGCAGTCATGCTTCCAAAAGAAGATCGTTACTTCATGACAAAACCTGAACTCCTCGACAAAATTGCGGGTCTTCTAGGTGGACGTGTTTCAGAAGAAATCGTGCTTGGCGAAGTATCAACCGGTGCACATAATGACTTCCAGCGTGCTACAGGTATTGCACGTTCGATGGTTACAGAATACGGAATGAGCGATAAAATCGGTCCGATGCAGTTCGGCCAGACGCAAGGCGGCCAAGTATTCCTTGGACGTGATTTCAATTCTGAGCAAAACTATTCTGAAGCAATCGCATACGAAATTGATTCTGAAATGCAAATTATTATTAAAGAGCAATATGAACGTACAAGAAAGATTTTGACTGAAAACCGAGAATTGCTTAATCTGATCGCAACGACTCTATTGGAAGTCGAAACGTTGGATGCGGAACAAATCAATCACTTGAAAGATCACGGTACTTTGCCTGATCGCCCATACGACAACAACGATGGCGGCGATGATGACAAGAAGATTGTGGAATCCCCTGTGGAAACTGCAATGAATGAAACACCGGATTCAACAAGCGTGACTCCTGATAGTACGGGCGCACCATCAGACCCGTCAATCGGTGACTTGCCAAGTGAAGGTGGGGCAACAGATAAGACACTACCACCAATTGATGAAGAACGCAGAGACTAAGCGAACCTAACAGCCGACTGTTTACAGTCGGCTGTTTTCTTAATGATAGGGAAATGGTCAGTACACATCTACAGTATCTACACGTGGAATTATGATATGATGTACGGGAAAAAGTCAAAGTATGAGGGGACAACGACTATGTTATTAGTATTAGATACAGGTAATACCAATATTGTGTTAGGCGTATATGAAGGGGATCAACTGAAGTACCACTGGCGTATGGAAACCTATCGTCATAAGACAGAGGATGAATACGCCATGCAAGTTAAAGCGATGTTTCAGCATGTGGGGCTTTCATTCGAAGACATTACTGGCATTATTATTTCTTCTGTGGTGCCGCCTGTTATGTTCCCGTTAGAGCAAATGTGTAAAAAATACTTCAATCAGAAGCCGATGGTCGTTGGGCCAGGTGTGAAAACAGGATTGAATATTAAGTATGAAAATCCTCGCGAAGTCGGTGCAGATCGAATCGTTAATGCGGTAGCGGCGATCCGTGAATATGGTAGCCCGCTGATAATCGTTGACTTTGGAACAGCTACTACGTATTGCTACGTGAACGAAAACGGCGAATACATGGGTGGTTCCATTGCGCCTGGCATAAAGATCTCTATGGAGGCGTTATTTGACCGCGCTTCAAAATTGCCACGCGTTCAACTTGCGCGGCCCGAGCATGTTGTTGGTAAAAATACCGTCGCTGCTATGCAGTCTGGTATTGTCTTTGGTTATGTTGGACAAGTAGAAGGTATTGTTAACCGTATAAAAGAGGATTGTAAAGTAGAACCTACAGTCATAGCGACAGGTGGAATGGCAGAATTGATTGCATCTGAAACAAAAGTAATTGATGTAGTAGATAACTTCCTGACACTAAAAGGATTACATTTAATTTATGAAAGAAATTTGTAAGGAGAGAATGAAATGACAACAGATTATTTAGTAAAAGCACTAGCTTTCGAAGGACAGATTCGTGCATATGCAGTCCGCTCAACTGAAACAGTAGGAGAAATGCAACAACGTCACCAGATGTGGCCGACAGCGACTGCTGCTCTTGGACGTACCGTTTCAGCATCCGTCATGATGGGCGCTATGTTAAAAGGTGAAGACAATATTACAGTGAAAATCCAAGGAAATGGTCCACTAGGTCCGATTGTTGTGGATGCTAACGCAAAAGGGGAAGTCCGCGGATATGCTACAAATCCACAAACTCACTTACCTCTAAATGAACAAGGGAAATTAGACGTAAGTGGTGCAGTCGGTACGGAAGGTATGCTTTCCGTTGTAAAGGATCTCGGTATGAAAGATTACTTTACAGGGCAAGTGCCAATTATTTCCGGGGAAATTGCGGAAGACTTCACTCAGTACATGGTAGTATCTGAACAAGTACCGTCCGCTGTTGCACTAGGTGTACTTGTCAATCCAGACAACACAGTCAAAGCTTCAGGTGGATTCATACTGCAAGTAATGCCCGGAGCTACAGAAGAAACGATTGTATTGCTAGAAGAAAGAATTGCGAACATGACGGCGATTTCTACTATGATTGACAACGGACTAACGCCTGAAGGAATCCTTTCAGAAGTGTTAGGTCAAGACAACGTAGAATTTCTCACTAGAATAGACGTGAAGTTTGATTGTGATTGTTCCAAAGAGCGTTTTAGCGAGGCGATTAAAGGACTTGGGGCTGTAGAAATACAAGCGATGATCGATGAAGATCATGGTGCAGAAGCTCAATGCCACTTCTGTTTGGAGAAGTATCATTTCTCTGAGCAAGAACTTCAAGATTTAATTTAATGAGATCGTAAACTACTTACCCGCTGCCAAATACTTTTTCGCGTAGCGGGTAGTTTTATAATTTGTCTAAAGAACCTCAAGAGTAAGCGCTATCAAATAAAACAGATACACTATAATCTTCTGAATTATTTGATTGACAACTTAATTAGAAGGTAGTAATATTAAGCTAATAAAACATATAAAAATACTAGGTATTAGGAGCGGATGACAAATGAGTAGAGTGGGAAATTCAGTTATTGATTTGATAGGTAAAACACCGTTAGTAAAATTAAATCGTTTAACAGGTGCAAACGACGCAGATGTGTATTTGAAACTAGAATTCTTCAATCCTGGCTCAAGTGTCAAGGACCGTATTGCGCTTGCTATGATTGAGTCAGCGGAAAAGAGCGGTAATTTAAAAGAAGGCAGTACAATTATCGAGCCGACGAGCGGCAATACGGGTATCGGTCTCGCTATGGTTGCAGCTGCAAAAGGTTATAAGTCAGTACTTGTTATGCCTGACACGATGAGTTTAGAGCGTCGTAACTTACTTCGCGCATACGGAGCGGATTTAGTATTGACTCCAGGAGCTGAAGGAATGAAAGGCGCAATTTCTAAAGCAGAGCAATTGGCAGAAGAAAACGGTTGGTTCTTGCCACAACAATTCAATAATGAAGCAAACCCCGAAGTTCATCGTCTGACAACAGGACCTGAGATTGCGAATGCTCTGGATCAAGTAGACGCGTTCATTGCGGGAATTGGTACGGGTGGTACGATTACAGGAGTGGGCGAAGTATTAAAAGAACGTTTCCCTGGTATCAATATCGTTGCGGTAGAGCCGGAAGATTCAGCAGTATTGTCTGGAGGTAAGCCTGGACCGCATAAAATCCAAGGAATCGGGGCAGGATTTGTGCCGAAAGTGTTGGATACGGAAATCTATGATGAGGTTATCAAAGTTTCTAATGATGATGCATATACGTTTGCGCGTCGTGCGGCACGTGAAGAGGGTATCCTCGGTGGAGTATCTTCAGGTGCAGCAATTGCGGCTGCGTTGCAAGTAGCGAAGAAGTTAGGCAAAGGCAAAACAGTTGTAGCGATCCTTCCGTCAAACGGAGAACGTTACTTGAGCACCCCTCTTTATCAGTTTGATGAAGAGTAAGAGATAAAGACTGAAGGCGGATCCTGTGTTAGGGGATTCGTCTTTTTTGTGTAGAGGTAGTTGTTTGGGGATTGGGATTGGATCGTTGCTCGAGTTTGGCTAAGTCATTGAAAGTGGTGAGGGTCGTGCTTTGGACCCGCGCAGGCACGTGGGGGATTGCCTCCAGCCATGAGCCAACTAGCGGTAGGGCTGCTAGCTGTCTCATGGCCACGGCCTACCCCGCAGTTGTGCCTGCGCTACTGAGTACGTGCCAAGTCAGGTTGCGGTTTATAAATGATGAAGATCAGAGGATCGTTGCTCGACATTGGTTTGTGCATTGAAAGTGGTGAGGGTCGTGCTTTGGACCCGCACAGGCACGTGGGGGATTGCCTCCAGCCATGAGCCAACTAGCGGTAGGGCTGCTAGCTGTCTCATGGCCACGGCCTACCCCGCAGTTGTGCCTGCGCTACTAAGTGCTTAACAAGTCAGGTTGTGGTTTATAAAAGAAGACAACCAGTGACGGGGTAGTACTAGTTTCTATTCTCGCAAAACAAGTATCTGAACTGTCCTACACATAATCTAACGTAGGCGGCTGCACGTGGTAGGCGTAGTAATGAGACAGTCAGGCGAACTTCCTGTCTGGCTCATTGCGGAAGCCATCCACCACCGCCGAAGTGGGTCCAATGCCCGCCCCACTTAATTTGCTAGTCAAACCACTACCTTTGCAAAAACAAGGAAGAGAAAACGTCTCGCAAAACAACAAACTACTGCCGCATCTTACTTACCCATTCCGAACAAAACTCATTCCCAACCAGCTTTGCACGATACATTTGACCGTAGATAAACTTCAAACTTTTATCAGCGCACTGAAATCTGTATAATTAAGACGAACCAAGCAAGCTATACATAGAACAGAGGAGGCTCACTGTGAAAAAAAAGTGGAGCATAATTATTTCAGTTTTAGTTGTCGTCATCATGGGATTCATTATATTCATGTTGAACAAAGAAATTAAAGAAGAAACTTCTGGTATTCCGGGTTATGAAGATGCCGGAATAGATAAATTACCGAAAGACGAGCGTGAACGTCTGCCGCAAGATTGGCAAACCACTACCGAACCTGACAAGCCAGGCCTCGATAAAGAGGATGTAGCACCTGACTTTGAACTAACCACACTTGACGGGGATACGGTAAAGTTATCCGACTACCGGGGTAAAACAGTTATGTTAAACTTCTGGGCATCGTGGTGTCCACCATGTCGTTCGGAAATGCCGCATATGGATAGCTACTACACCGACAATAAAGAAACCGACAATATGGAAATACTCGCAGTCAACATGACAAAGACTGAAAAGAATAAAGTCGAAAGTGCGAAGGAATTCGTGGATGAATATAAATTGTCGTTCCCGATTTTATTAGATAAGGATAGCGAAGTCATGAAAATGTATCAGATCAAAGTCTACCCGACTTCATATATCATCAATGAAGAAGGCGTCATCACAGATAAATTAATGTTGCCGCTTGATGACAAGATGATCAAACAGTTAATAGAGGAAAGTAAAGCAGAGTGAACATTAGAAATGCAGGGGGAACTAGCATGAATACAGTAGCTTATCAGACGGCTTCAATGACAAAAGATGAATTCTTTTACGCCTATCGTCAACTTGCGACAGAAGTGGAACGACATGTTTTATTAGAAAGTGGTCGTGGTGGAGAGATGTGCGTGGCGGGACTTGATCCGCTTGTGACATTTCAGGCAATCGAAACAGGGCTACGCTTGGAGTGGCGTGATGGCAAAGAAGAAATAGTAACAGGAGAAGATCCGCTAGTCCTGCTGAATGATTTTATGACGCAATATGAGCTGGAGTACCAGAATGAGTTACCTGCCTACCAAGGTGGTCCTATCGGGATGATCAGTTATGATTATGTCAGACGCTATGAGACGCTGCCGGTTCTTGCAAAAGATGATTTAGTGACACCTGATGTATTCTTTTATCTATTCGATCAATGGGCCGTGCTTGACATAGAAAATGAGAAAGTCTATTTTATGGCATTGCCTGAGAAGCAGCATAGCTTGGATGATATAGTGAATGAATGGACGGAAGCATCACAAATAGGCTTGACCAATCGTCAGTTTACACCTGGACAAGCGACGGATGTTGACGTCACAGAGGATAATTTGCAAGTTTCCGTAACAGGAGAGCAGTTTGAACAGATGGTCCGTGATGTACAGCAATTTATCGAGCAGGGAGATGTTGTACAAGTGAATCTGTCTGTACGTCAGTCAAAACCACTCGAAGCGCCATCTTTATTGATGTATGAAGCGCTGCGTTCGTTCAACCCCTCTCCTTATATGGCTTATATGGCGGCGCCGGATTTTGAAGTAGTCTCCGGTTCACCTGAGTTATTGTTAAAAAAACGTGGAACTGAATTGAGCACTCGTCCAATCGGTGGTACGCGCAAACGCGGTTTGACGGAAACAGAAGACCTCGCTTTGCAGGAAGAATTGGTATCGAATACGAAGGAGAAAGGTGAGCACAAGATGCTTGTCGATCTCGAATGTGCAGACTTTGAAGGAATCTGTCAAGAAGGCACAGTAGAAGTTGATGAATTCATGGTCGTTGAAAAGTACTCACATGTCATGCATTTGGTATCAAATGTACGGGGTACGGCAGCTTCTGAAGATCTTGCGCCCATCATGCACGGAGTTTTCCCTGGTGGTTCAATTACGGGAGATCCTAAACTGCGTACGATGGAAATCATTGAAGAATTGGAGCCGACACGCAGAGGTCTCTACACAGGATCAATGGGATGGATTGGTTTTAATGAAGATTTGGAGCTAAATATCACAATTCGTACGGCATTTATTCAAGCAGGTGTCGTGCATATTCAAGCGGGTGCTGGTCTAGTACCAGATTCAGATCCTGCTTCAGAATATGAAGAGTCTTTGAATAAAGCGAAAGCGCTGTGGCAGGCGAAAGAAATGGCTGAGCTAGTCACTCGTCAAGAAAGTGGGCACTCACATTGATTTGCTGGATGAACGGGGAGCAAGTACATGCAGATGAACTACGCATTTCCCCTTTCGATCATGGATTTCTTTACGGATTAGGGTTTTTCGAAACCTTCCGTACGTACGGTGGGGAAGTATTTCTTTATGATTCGCATATGATTCGATTGCGGTCAGCTTTGATTGACTACCATATAGAGATGCCATATAGCGATGAAGAAATTCTAATGGCGATTCATTCTTTATATAAAGAGAATGGCTGCGAGGATGGTTATTACCGATTAAACGTGTCGGCGGGTGTGCATGATATCGGGTTAGCCCCTACTCAATACAAACAACCAAATGTACTGATCTTTCAAAAGGCACTTCATCTACCGGCTGTACATACAGAAAAAGATGGTGTCTGGCTTGCCACGACGCGCAATGAACCTGAAAGTGTTGTTCGTCATAAGTCTCATCAGTATGCAAATAATGTAAAAGGACGTCTCGAATTGCCTTCATTGAGAGAAATAGAAGGCTTATTCGTTACATCTGACGGATATGTAGCAGAAGGCATTACATCGAATATATTTTGGGTAAAAGAAGGCGAGTTGTATACACCTTCATTAGAGACAGGAATTTTACCGGGTACGACACGGGCCTTTGTAATGGAGACCGCGGGAGTAGTTGGATTGGCTGTTCATGAAGGGTTATACATGCCTGGTGAACTCGAATCGGCGGAAGAAGTATTCATTACCAACGCGATTCAGGAACTAGTTCCAATTCGCCGAGTAGGAGAAACGAGGTTTTCTGGCAAAGAAGGACCGGTCTATCAACAATTACATGCCGGTTACCAACAAGCCGTCAACCGAATGAAAGTGGGTGACCAGTAATGGAACTATCAAAAGCACGTGCCTCTTATCAACTGGGAGAAACGACGATTAATTTTATGGAAGAAACAATCATCATGGGGATACTGAACGTCACACCGGATTCGTTTTCGGATGGTGGGAAATTTGGCAAGCAAAACCCAGCGCTTGAACACGCACGAAGCATGCTCATGGATGGAGCGAAAATCATTGATGTCGGTGGTGAGTCTACCCGTCCGGGGCACACTCCTGTTTCGGTAGAAGAGGAGATAGCGCGGGTTGTGCCGATCATTGAATTACTCACTCGAGAACTCGGCTGTGTAATATCGATTGACACGTCAAAAGCAGCTGTTGCGGAAGCCGCGGTTAAGGCGGGCGCGAGTATAATTAATGACGTGTGGGGAGCAAAGCGTGAACCAGCCATTGCAGAAGTAGCGGCGCGATATGGCATACCGATCATCTTGATGCATAACCGCGAGGATCGTGATTATCAGCTACCGTTCATGGAGGCAGTTATAGAAGATTTGCAAGAGAGTATCGAGATTGCGAAACGAGCAGGAGTTAGTGAAGAGATGATTTGGCTAGATCCAGGTATCGGCTTTGCGAAAGATCTTGAACAGAATATACTAGCGATGCAAGGACTATCTTCGATTGCGGATCTGGGATATCCTGTTTTACTTGGTACGTCCCGTAAAGGCATGATTGGGAAAGTACTCGATTTGCCTGTGGATGAGCGAGTTGAAGGTACAGGCGCCACGGTTTGCTACGGTATTGAGCACGGTGGACATATTATGCGAGTTCACGATGTAAAGGAAATCTCGCGGATGGTCAAGATGATGGATGTACTGACGAAGAAAGCAGCATACACTGGGTAAGCGATAAAATGGAGGGGTTTCATGGATTATATTCATTTGAATGATATGGAGTTTTACGGTTACCACGGCGCATTGCCTGAAGAGAATAAACTAGGACAGCGCTTTCGTCTGACAGTTTCATTGGCAACAGATCTTGCCGAAGCTGGACAAACTGATGATTTATCGAAAACAATGAACTATGCGGAAGTGTATGAGATGTGCAAGAACATTGTGGAAGGAGAAGCAGTTCATTTGATCGAAACGGTGGCGGAAACAGTGGCGGGTACGATTATGACAGACTTTGCGGAAAAGGTGAATGGTGTGCGCGTCCTACTTATAAAGCCGGATCCACCGATTCGAGGGCATTACTCATCCGTTTCCGTGGAAATCACGAGGGGGCGTTTCACTTGAATAACGCCTACTTGTCACTCGGGTCGAATATAGGTAATCGCCTCGAGCATTTACAGCAAGCTGTGGAGTTGTTAAATGAAAATCCTTCTATTAAGGCGTTAAAAGTTTCTTCAGTGTACGAAACTGAGCCTGTCGGATTAACAGAACAAGCGAAGTTTTTGAATATCGTAGTGAATCTAGAGACTACATTAGAAGCAACAGAATTATTGAGTGCGTGTCAATCCATTGAAAACAAGCTTGGTAGAATGCGTAAAATCCGTTGGGGTCCACGGACGGTAGACTTGGATATCTTGCTTTATAATGAAGAGCACATTCAACTGGAGCATCTGATTATTCCACATATCCGTATGCAAGAGCGCGCCTTTGTTCTCGTTCCACTAGTCGAAATTAACCCGGAAGTAAAGAATCCTATAACGGGAAGGCTCTACAATGAAGAGCCTGCGATAAAGGAAGACGGAGTGAATCTTTGGAAAAAGATTGTGCGAATTGAGGAGTTTCTACAATAAGATTGAACGAACTGTCCTATAACGGGGCAGTTTTTCTATACAAACACACGAGATAACTGTTTGTCCTTTTGTTAGGCCTGGAATTTGTGTACAATAGTTGCAGACGACCATTCCCGTGAAGAGGGATAGTCAAAGTATGAAGGAGTGAAAGGTAATGTCCAATATGGATGAAATGAATGATCAGCTTTTGGTGAGACGCCAGAAGATGAAAGATATACGCGAAGGTGGTTTGGATCCTTTCGGTCAGCGTTTTGAACGAACACACCTAACAAGTGAAATCCGCTCTACATATGAAGAACAATCAAAAGAAGAGCTGGAAGAGAACGAGCATGAAGTAACAATTGCCGGCCGTATCATGACGAAGCGTGGTAAAGGTAAGGCAGGATTTGCGCATATCCAAGATCTTGGAGGTCAAATCCAGATTTACGTGCGTCAAGACGCTATTGGTGAAGATGCTTATAAGCTATTCACTTTTGCGGATCTTGGAGACATTGTCGGCGTACAAGGCGTTATCTTCAAAACAAAAGTAGGAGAACTCTCTATTAAAGCGACGAAGTTTACGTTCTTGACGAAAGCATTACGTCCGTTACCTGAGAAGTTCCATGGCTTACAAGATGTAGAACAGCGCTATCGCCAACGCTACCTAGACTTGATTTCGACTGAAGGCAGCAAAGAAACATTCATTATGCGTAGTCGTATCATTCAATCCATGCGTCATTATTTAGATGGACAAGGTTTCCTTGAAGTAGAAACACCTATGCTTCACTCGATTGCAGGAGGAGCAGCAGCTCGCCCATTCGTTACACATCACAATACACTTGATATGACACTATACATGCGAATTGCTATTGAACTACATCTAAAGCGCCTAATCGTTGGAGGTCTAGAGAAAGTATATGAGATCGGACGCGTATTCCGTAATGAAGGAATGTCCACTCGCCACAACCCCGAATTCACAATGATTGAGTTGTACGAAGCCTATGCAGATTACAACGACATCATGGAATTGACTGAGAACCTTGTGGCACATATCGCGCAAGAAGTGCTCGGTACAACGACGATCCAATACGGTGACGATCAAATCGAATTAGCACCACGTTGGAAACGACTGCACATGGCAGACGCAGTTAAAGACTTTACGGGTGTTGACTTCTGGCAGCAATTGACGAAAGAACAAGCACATGAATTAGCAAAAGAGCATAACGTTCAAGTAACTCCTTCTATGGAAGTAGGTCATGTACTGAATGAATTCTTCGAACAAAAAGTAGAAGAAGAACTTGTGCAGCCGACATTCATCTACGGACATCCTGTAGAGGTATCACCTCTTGCGAAGAAGAACCCGGAAGATCCACGCTACACGGATCGCTTCGAGCTATTCATCGTCCGTCGTGAACACGCGAACGCCTTTACGGAATTAAATGATCCAATCGATCAGCGCGAACGCTTTGAGTCGCAACTTGTTGAGAAGGAACAAGGAAACGACGAAGCGCATGAAATGGACGAAGATTTCATTACAGCATTAGAATACGGACTACCGCCTACAGGTGGTCTAGGTATCGGAATCGATCGTCTCGTCATGTTGTTGACGAACTCTCAATCAATCCGTGACGTACTATTATTCCCTCAAATGCGTCCTAAAGACTGATACGGAGGCTGGGACAAAACCCTCCTCATATTGAAAAAGAACGGACCCATTGAAGTTTATGGGGTCCGTTCTTTTTTATATATTTTTTTAGTTTTAGGAAGAAAAAAAGGATACCTTCTGATAAAATTTAGTCACCACAACAAAAAGTATCGGAGGTATCCTTATGTTTAAAGATTATAACATGAACCAACTGATTTTACCTTTAGATTTAGAAATTAGCTTACAAGAACATGATATTGCTTACGCCGTGCATGATCTAGTCGAAAGCATTCCGAAACAAGCATTTGACAGCTTTTTGCGTGAGACAGGTTGCCCATCTTATCATCCACGGATGATGTTAAAGATCATTTTGTGTGCCTATACACAGTCTGTTTTTTCGGGCAGAAAAATAGAAGGACTGTTAAAAGATAGCCTTCGCATGATGTGGTTAGCTCAAGGTTATAAACCAAGCTATCGCACCATCAATCGATTTCGCGTTCATCCTGAAGTAAAAGAAGTACTACGCCAGTGCTTCGTGCAATTTCGTTGCCAGCTGGTACAAAAACAGCTAATTGATGAAGAAGCCATTTTTATTGATGGAACGAAGATTGAGGCGAATGCCAACAAATTTACATTTGTCTGGCGCAAGTCAGTGGAACGGTATAGTTCAGGTCTTGTAGAAAGGTCCAGTCAGATGTACGAAGAGCTGTTAGAAAAAGAGATCATCCCTGAAATCGAACGAGAAAGTTTTGATGAACTATCTACTGCGGAACTGTCTAAAGTAGTAGAGAAGCTAGATGAAACTATCCAAACCTATACAGAAAAGATTAACGCTAGCGAAGATGTCGAGGAACGCAAACAAATT
>NZ_CP015348.1:2040000-2042500 GCF_002109325.1 Sporosarcina ureae
GCACTCTAATGTGACTGCCGGTGACAAACCGGAGGAAGGTGGGGATGACGTCAAATCATCATGCCCCTTATGACCTGGGCTACACACGTGCTACAATGGACGATACAGAGGGCTGCAAACCCGCGAGGGGGAGCCAATCCCACAAAATCGTTCCCAGTTCGGATTGCAGGCTGCAACTCGCCTGCATGAAGCCGGAATCGCTAGTAATCGTGGATCAGCATGCCACGGTGAATACGTTCCCGGGTCTTGTACACACCGCCCGTCACACCACGAGAGTTTGTAACACCCGAAGTCGGTGGGGTAACCCTTAGGGGAGCTAGCCGCCGAAGGTGGGACAGATGATTGGGGTGAAGTCGTAACAAGGTAGCCGTATCGGAAGGTGCGGCTGGATCACCTCCTTTCTAAGGATTATGTTTTCTTGCCTGAAATACGGAAGAAACATTCGGAAGATAGATCTTCGATCTATCACGTTAACGTTTTGCGTTCAGTTTTGAAGGCTCATGTAGTTGAGTGTTCAAAACTTTTTTCTTGTTCATTGAAAACTGGATAAAACGACATTGAAAGTAATCAAGTAATCAACCGAATCGTATTTATACGATTCAAGCAATCTTTTTAACCTTTGGATTCCTATCGCTAGGATGAAATTGGACCTTTTATAGGTTAAGTTAGAAAGGGCGCACGGCGGATGCCTTGGCACTAGGAGCCGATGAAGGACGGCACTAACACCGATATGCTTCGGGGAGCTGTAAGTGAGCTTTGATCCGAAGATTTCCGAATGGGGAAACCCACTGTCCGTAATGGGACAGTACGTGTATGTGAATACATAGCATACTCGTGGCACACCCGGAGAACTGAAACATCTAAGTACCCGGAGGAAGAGAAAGAAACATCGATTCCCTTAGTAGCGGCGAGCGAAACGGGAAGAGCCCAAACCAAGAAGCTTGCTTCTTGGGGTTGTAGGACACTCTATACGGAGTTACAAAGGAATGTGTTAGATGAAGCGACCTGGAAAGGTCCGCAAAACAGGGTAAAAGCCCCGTAGTCGAAAGCACATTCTCTCCAGAGTGGATCCTGAGTACGGCGGAACACGTGAAATTCCGTCGGAATCCGGGAGGACCATCTCCCAAGGCTAAATACTCCCTAGTGACCGATAGTGAACCAGTACCGTGAGGGAAAGGTGAAAAGCACCCCGGAAGGGGAGTGAAATAGATCCTGAAACCGTGCGCTTACAAATTGTCAGAGCCCGTTAATGGGTGATGGCGTGCCTTTTGTAGAATGAACCGGCGAGTTACGATTCCATGCAAGGTTAAGCTGAGAAGGCGGAGCCGCAGCGAAAGCGAGTCTGAATAGGGCGAATAAGTATGGGGTCGTAGACCCGAAACCAGGTGATCTACCCATGTCCAGGGTGAAGGTCAGGTAACACTGACTGGAGGCCCGAACCCACGTATGTTGAAAAATGCGGGGATGAGGTGTGGGTAGCGGTGAAATTCCAATCGAACCTGGAGATAGCTGGTTCTCTCCGAAATAGCTTTAGGGCTAGCCTCAAACGAAAGAATCTCGGAGGTAGAGCACTGTTTGGACGAGGGGCCCATCCCGGGTTACCGAATTCAGACAAACTCCGAATGCCGATGATTTATGTTTGGGAGTCAGACAGTGGGTGATAAGATCCATTGTCGAGAGGGAAACAGCCCAGACCACCAGCTAAGGTCCCCAAGTATCTGTTAAGTGGAAAAGGATGTGGCGTTGCCCAGACAACCAGGATGTTGGCTTAGAAGCAGCCATCATTTAAAGAGTGCGTAATAGCTCACTGGTCGAGTGGCGCTGCGCCGAAAATGTACCGGGGCTAAACAGATCACCGAAGCTGTGGATTGACCTTAGGGTCAATGGTAGGAGAGCGTTCCAAGGGCGTTGAAGCTAGACCGGAAGGACTGGTGGAGCGCTTGGAAGTGAGAATGCCGGTATGAGTAGCGAAAGAAGGGTGAGAATCCCTTCCACCGAATGCCCAAGGTTTCCTGAGGAAGGCTCGTCCGCTCAGGGTTAGTCAGGACCTAAGTCGAGGCCGATAGGCGTAGACGATGGACAACAGGTTGATATTCCTGTACCACCTCCCCGCCGTTTGAGTAATGGGGGGACGCAGTAGGATAGGGTGAGCACACAGTTGGTTGTGTGTCTAAGCAGTGAGGTGGAGAACGAGGCAAATCCCGTTCTCATATAACACTAGGCTGTGATGGCGAGGAGATTTATCTCCAGAGTCCCTGATTTCACACTGCCAAGAAAAGCCTCTAGCGAGGCGGGAGGTGCCTGTACCGCAAACCGACACAGGTAGGCGAGGAGAGAATCCTAAGGTGATCGAGAGAACTCTCGTTAAGGAACTCGGCAAAATGACCCCGTAACTTCGGGAGAAGGGGTGCTCTGGTAGGGTGAATAGCCCGAGAGAGCCGCAGTGAATAGGCCCAGGCGACTGTTTAGCAAAAACACAGGTCTCTGCAAAATCGTAAGA